>NZ_JAJJZF010000032.1:0-46850 GCF_020966275.1 Pseudoalteromonas sp. MB41
CAAAATCATCTCAAGGAAAAAGGGTTGCAACAAAGTATGTCTAGAAAAGGAAATTGTTTAGATAATGCGGTTGCTGAGAACTTCTTCGGCATATTGAAGAGTGAGATGTACCACAACGAAACGTTTAAAGACGTGAATGAGCTTATTGAAAACATCAAAGAATATATCCACTATTACAACAACGAGCGTATTAAGCTGAAACTAAAAGGCCTGAGTCCGATACAGTATCGAAATCAGGCCTTGGCAGCCGCTTAAAAATGAGTCCAACTTTATGGGGTCACTTCAATAAGCCGCTTTCTCGCATTGCATTTAACACTATTGCAGCAGCGCAAATAACTGCTTTAATTGCGGCATATATTCTTTAACCAAGTTAACGTTGTTTTCGCTAACATCAACGGGGGCATTACTCGCTTCTTTAACGCCCTCTAAGGCACCGGTCATTGAACGTGTTCCAGAACTTGCAGAAGACGCAGTTAAACTTTGTAAGCCACTCATTGCTTGATTAACTCGCGCTTGGTTTTCTGGTGACAGTGTTGCCTTCACATTTTCAAGATAGGCCATAGAAACTTCAGAACCCACAGTAACAAGCTGCTCTGGCGTAAAGCCATACTGCTGTGTTAAGGCGGCAAATTCAGTGTAAAGCTCATGTTCTTTAATGTGACCCAGTGCGCTCATTACCACAGAAGTGTCTACCCCTTCTGTGCTACCCAGCATGTTACCAAGGTCTACACTTTCAAGCTCAGGTTGATTTTTTGACCAGTTCACAACTGCGGGGAGTGCTTTAATATAACTTTGTAGTTGGTTTTCGGTAATATCTTGTGCGAAGCTAGAAAAACTCATCGCGAGTAAACTCATTGAAATAATTAGTGCTTTCATCATGATTTCCTTTCTTTTCCAGTTTATAACAACCGACTTGCTTAGCGAGTTATTATGATCAGCTAATTACAAGTGTTACAATACAGTTTTTAGCACAACTAACTGAACCTAATGTTAATTATTTCTAATACTGTAACAATTGATGAATGGGAGCTCGACTTTAGTGCAATCCGCTCTCAGGGGGCAGGCGGACAAAATGTAAATAAAGTGGCCAGTGCAATTCATCTACGCTTTGATATAAAGCGTTCAAAGCTTCCTGACTTTTACAAACAAAGATTACTCAATTTAAATGACTCTCGGTTGACCAAAGAGGGAGTTATTGTCATTAAATCGCAAAGTCATCGTACACAAGAACTGAATAAAGAAGAAGCACTCAATCGTTTGAAAGAGTTAATTATCAGTGCAACACAAGTTCAAAAAAAGCGTCGTGCAACCAAGCCATCAAGAAATTCACAACGCAAGCGCATGGATAGCAAAACGAAGAGAGGTCAAACTAAAGCATTAAGAAAAAATATAAGCCTATAACCTTATCATCATCCAATAGTGTCAATAATAAGCATAACTGTAAAGAAGTGTAACTTGTTAACAAAGTTAATTGATGGTTAATCCTACCAAGACTATAATAATCATACTATCTCACTTTTGAAAGGAGCCGCAAATGGGCCAAAAAATATGCTTAATCGGCGTTGCTATGATAACGCTGTCAGTTTTGCCTATGACCAGCTTTGCCGTTGATTCTTGGCAAGCCGGAAGCGCTTATCCGCAAGGAAGTGAAACCTGTTATAACGAGATACTCTATAAAGCCAGATGGTGGGCAACCCCAGGAGAAGAACCCGGTAGTTCACAATGGGGGGCATGGGTTGCCGATGTTGCATCAAAAACCTGTGTAGAGAGTATGAGTATGGCTAAGCAAGATGAGTTATTAAAGTCGCTGCCAACCATCTTCGAAACAAATAATAATAAAAAAGGGAGTTCTGATTAACTCCCTTTTTTGTCATCAGGCCCGCATGCACTAGTCAAATGTATGGTGGCGTGTCATTTCAAATCGATTGAGTGTGTGATGCATAATATAGACAGCACACAAGCTTAATAGTATTGCAACCGACACCGATGAAAAGCGATATAAAGCGCTATACACCAGATCTTGACCCGGCCCTAATGATTGACCAAACAAGATGCCAAAGGTCGTAATAATACCAAAACCAACCCCTGGAATGCCGCCAGATAAAATATGATAGCGACTAAATATAAAGGTCAAAATCCATAAAATCAGTGCAGGAAAAATTAATATATCAGTGTGATTGTATAAAAATAACTGCGCCACAAGTGCTAAATTGCAGCCAATTAATGTACCAATAGCACGCTGCCATGCAGCCATTCCCGCCGCTTTCCAGCATAAAGAAAACAAAATCAATACCGACGCCGCCTGTGCAGAAATAGAGTCTTGTAAATCAAATACCTGAAAAACAATAAAAGAAAGAGTCGCGACAGTTGAACATAACAAGACTTCATGCCGAACACTTTCTTTGGCTTTTTCAGGCATTACGCGAGCTTGACGGGGTGAAACATCAGGAAAAATTCCATGCATCAGTACCGAAAAAACAACGGTTACAATAACAGCGACTGCATTGCTGATGATCAACGGATAAATACTGATTCCTGCCCCTGTGTAGGTTGAAAAGTGCAATTGAATCGAGAGGCTGACTACCGTTGTTGCACCAAATAAAAAGTTAGCACCACGACTCATTTGGTAAAACAAAAAAGCAAATGCCAAAAAACTTACCATCGTCATGACCACAGGCAAATGTGCAAGCAAACCTTGAACGACAAGTACAAACAATGCACTGAATACTGCACCCGCATAAAACTGACGAATAATATGCATATTAAGTACAGGTACTAGGCCAAGCAACAACATAGGATACACAGTAAAAAAGATCCCATTTGGCCAATTCATCAACTTTGCAAGCGCAAACCCTAATGCTGAGCCCGTAGCAATACGCAATGCTTGACGCAAACCATTCCCATCGAGTTGCAGTGTTGACATAACTTACTTAACCTTAATATATAAAGTGCAAAACACTGATCAAACGGATTTGCATGCCCGCAAACCAGCTACCGATGCTTGACTCAGGCAATAGTTGCACCGTTGCTCGTGCGCCACTTGGAAACTTAGCCAGCATGTCGTGTTGCTCTAATTGCAGATGAATACGCTGACGCTGTGCATCACGTACCCAGCGATTGCTACTTTCAGTGGCACTTAATAAGCCATTAGCATTAAGTTGACCATCACTCACACCGGCCTCAAAGCTGATAATTTTTGCATTGAAAACTTTGCCGGGTAGGGCATCAAAACTGACTTTTGCACGGCTACCAACCTTCACATGAACGAGTGATTTTTCGCGAAAATCAGCGACAAGATCCGCTTTATTAGCCACAACCGCCATTAATGGCTGGCCTTTATTCGCATAAGTGCCTGGCGTAACTTGCAAGTTCGCCACTTTACCATCGGTCTCTGCTGTAACACTTGTATAAGACAAATTAAGCTTTGCTTGCTCTAGTTGATTCAAGGCGTGACGAAGCGCTAGGTTGTCATCGCCCATTTTACCACGTGCTAATTTAGCTTCGCTCAGTTGCGCTTCAATCGCTGCCACATTCGCTTTACTCGACTGATAATTCGCATTTATCGTTTCGTATTCCTGCTCTGATATAGAGCGCTTTTTAAGGAGTGATTCGCCGCGTTCAAACAACAAGGTTTGCTCATGTAACTTGGCCTCTGCCGCTGCTAATTGTGCTTCAATCGCTTTAACGCTGCTATCTAAGCGTTGGTTTTGCAACTTTGCATCATCGTAAGCAAGTTCGGCTTGCTGTACGGCAAGCTTAAAAGGCTCATCATTAATATGAAATAATGGTTGTTGCTTCACAACCGACTGGTTATTGGTTACGAACACATCCGTTACACGCCCACTGACTTGTGGCGTTACCTGTACAACAGGGTGATACACGCGTGCCTGCGGAGTTACAGGCATGAATAAATCAGCAACCACAAAATAAAGAAATAAAACAATAAAACCCGCTAAGGAGATTTTTACATAACGGGCAAATTTTTGATCCGGTGTCATAAACTTACTTATCTCCTGAATATTGCTTAATGCACTGGCGCGCGTTTATTTCCATTTGCACAAGACCATGCGCCATGGTATCGAGCTGCTCAGTGGTTAAATTTGCATACAAGTGTTGTTTCACATCAGCAATAATAACGCGCAAGGTGTCTAATAATTGTAGACCTTGTTCGGTGAAATAAAGGCGTTTACTGCGTTTATCCTCGGTATCTGACTTGCGTACAATAATCTCTTGCTGCTCAAGCTGCTTAATTGTGCGTGTTAGTGACGGCATTTCAATACCTAAACTACTCGCCAATTGCTGCTGTGTGCAGCCTTGATTCAAGTGAAATAAATGAATCATTACCGTCCAGCGCGATTGCGTTAAACCTAAAGGCTCAACCGCAAATGTAACGGCATCGCGGCATAAACGATGTACACGCCCCATGCTTCCGCACAAGGTTAGATCAAGGGTTTCATGAAAGGGGATAGAAGAGGACATAATGCACTCCATTTACTTAGCATGCTAACTATTTTAATGTAGTTAGCATGCTAAGTAAATATTAATGCATTTTATAAAACAGATAGAACTAATCGAAAAAACCGAAACAACGAAAATAATAACCTGTCAGTTCACAAAGGTGCGATTAACGTTTTAATATGCTGCTCATATTGGTCTAACTTATCAATTACAAAGCCCGTATGTTGGTAGCGGACTATCCCTTCTTTATCAATTAAAAAGCTGCTGGGCATCCCTTTGAGTTGATATTGCCTGCCTATGACAGCATCGGGGTCATAAATGATATTAAAATTAACCGCAAAATCAGTTAAAAACTTCTCAGCATCTGCGCGCTCTACATCAATGTTAACCGCAATAATCGTCAATCCTTGTTCACGATACGTATTTTGCATTTCAATAAGCCAAGGAAACGAGCGACGACAAGGGCTGCACCACGACGCCCAAAAATCTAATAGCACCACTTTTCCTTTATTTTGACTGAGTAACGCTGCGAGTTGTTGCTGGCTAGGTGAAACTGTTGTCGATGCAGGTTGCTCTGCTATTACAGCAGAGCTAACAAAAAGAAATAGAGAGAAAATGAGTTTGATCATTGATAATTTAACAAGTTTGCTGGTGAATATTGATCCGTTAAGACCTTGGTGCCTTTTGGCCAGTCTTGGTTGCCTTTAGTATAAAACAAGTGCTCACTAAGCAACTGCATATCGACATCATAAGGGGCTAATTTTGGCGTTAAACGCTTTACCCGCTCAGCAATTTGTTGCTCTGTGGGCATGGCATGAAAACCCGCTAAAATTATCCGGTTAGAATTTTTATCTGTCACTACATTTACAAAATCACCAAAGACATCAAAATAGGTTGCAGACTCGTGCTGATAAAGCTTACTTGATGAAAAGGTGTTTGCGGCAACAACGCCATTGTTGGTCAGAACACTTTTTACTTCAGCAAAAAACTCTTTTGTAAGTAAGTGCTCAGGAATGTAGTCGCCGTTAAAGGCATCGAGAATAATCCAGTCGTACTTTTGCTTTTTTAATGCCGCACGTTTTATAAAAATGCGTCCATCTTGCACTTTTGATGTCACGCTGTCGGTTTCAACAAAATCAAAATAATCGCGTGCAACTTTAATCACCGCAGGGTCAATTTCTACATTTTCTATATGTGCATTGGGGTAGAGTTCATGAATGGTGTTAGAAAGTGTGCCACCCCCCAATCCAATAATGAGCACATTCTTTGGATTATCAATAAATAATAAACTTGCGAAGGTCATTTTAGTGTAATTAAACACTAACTTTTTAGGGTCACTTTGGTACATACAACTTTGCGTACTTTTACGGGTTTTTTCATTAAATTTTAAACACAGTAAGTCAGCATTTTTCTCAACCAAAATGTTGCGATACAAAGAGCGTTCTTTGTGTATTACCTTGCTTTGTGCAATGAATGGCATGATTAACACTAACCATATTAAGACTCTAAGCATACAGCACGCTCCTTAACCGAAAGCTGACTCACAACAATAGCAAGTAATCCCAAAGCACCGAGTACAGCAGCAAATGTTTTAATAATGTCATTAACATCAAATGCCAGCACCATATAAAACGAAGTGATAATAGTGCCCAGCGCACTGCCTAATGTACTCACAAAATATAACCCGCCAGCCACTTGTCCACTTTTTTCATGATCGGTAACCAATAACCGCACCGAATATGGCGAGATCATGCCTAAAATAATAGTTGGAATGAAAAACAATGCCATTGAGGCAAGCAGAGAACCGTAACGACTGTCTTCGATATGGCTGAAAATAAAAGCCATAATTGGCTCAGCAAACATAACAATTGGTATCACCATAATACTGGCAATAAAAAAGATAGCGCCATATTTGGTTAATGTAGGGTTGCGAGTAGAAAGTTTACCGCCAAGCAAATAACCAATTGATAAGCTCAACATAAACACAGTAATAATACTGCCCCAAATATGCACACTACTACCAAAAAATGGGGCTAAAATTCGCCCACCGAGTAATTCAATCCCCATTATACAAAAGCCACTACTGAATGCTAAAAAGTAGATAAGCGCATTGATTTTATTCATTAAACACCTGCTGATTTCGTTATAGTTTTAATCCATCTTAACCTGATGATGAACTCGATGCTATGACTGTTTTTTGTTCATAAAAGGGGCAATGATAAAAATACCTTTTTAAATAACCTTTATAAAAAAAGAGGCTAATTAGGTCATCGTCTGGTATTTTATCGGGAGCAATTAAAAATGGATTCAAGCGATGGAACAGCACATTACCTCAATAAACGTTAGCGAAATAAAATCACTTTCAGGTTTTAAAGTGCGCACGTGTAACGCGAATGAAATGAGTGGCGAGGGCGCTCAAATAGGGCATTTATGGCAACGTTTTTATAGCGAAATAGCACCAGAACTGACCTCAACAAGCCAGGTTTACGGTGTGTATACACATTACGAATCAGATGTCACCGGCGACTTTGATGTATATGCCTGTACTAATACCCCGATAAACACGGTAGAAACAGAGTCCGTTGATCTAGCTGCAGGGCATTATCTCCGCTTTATACCATTGTGCTTAATTTAGTGATCTATTTTGAGGCAATAAAACCGCGTTGATAACAAGGCAAAAATTTAGTTATTTAGTTGTTCTCGGCAATTGCTCCTGCATTGCTCTACCTCCTGCATCCATGCAGTCGTAAATCAGAAATTTTTAACGCAGGTAGCGACTGGTTTAATCACTCAAAATGATTAAGTATTTTTGCAAAATGGTATTAGTGGTCAAGGAAGTATGCCACACGCTGTGATTGATGTATGGGGTCAAGTTTGGCAATACTTTAGTAATGAGCAGTGCCCACACATTCGCGCTTATAAAACTGACTACGAGTTTTATAAAAGTAGCGATGAGGTTGAGGTGTTTATTTCTGTTGAATAGCAATGCACTAAACAACGCGTGTAAACCCCCATTACAAATTGACTAAATACGCCGCTTAATGCGGCGCTGGCTATTTATAAAAACTCAGTGCTATTTGTTCAGCTTTTGCATAGGCGTTAGTGAGTGAACGCTGATGCCTTTCATCATTAAACTCTTGGTATTCACTTGCAATTTCGTCGATTTTCTCAACGCCTAAATACAGACTCAATGTGCGTAGATGAGGCACTAAATGGCTCATATGCTCGCGTATCCCACCTTGCTCGAAGCCAAACTCGCCTGTAGAGGTAATGATCACTAAGCGTTTACCATTTAGCAGCGGTTTTAAAGGAAAATCACCACGTCCTAAGTCAAAATCAAAAGTTTTGTTAATACGAACTATTTGATCAAACCATGCTTTTAGTTGCGCGGGCATACCGTAGTTATACATAGGAGTTGAGATCACGATAGTGTCGGCCTTAGCGACTTCACTAATAAGTTCATCTGACTCAGCAAGCAGCGCTTGTTGTTCTATGGTTTGCTTATTAGCCGGTGTGAACACAGCACCTATCCACGCTTGAGTAATAAAAGAAGGCGGGTGAATCCCTACATCACGATAGATATACTCAGCTATTGCATTAGTATTTTGTAAGCAGCTTATAAAATGTTTAGCAATATTCTTTGAAATTGAATCATGGCTTGAATTATCATTTTTTGCCGCACGTACGCTAGCATCAATATGTAGAAGGGTAGTCATAAGTAAAACCTCATTAGTTAATGTATGGGTATCATCAATAAATTGAGGCGTTTTAACAAACGAGTTAAAATTCACTATAAGTAAGTTATACTCAGCTATAAATCTGCGAGAGTTTTTTATGCAAGTATCATTACAATCCTTAAAAGCCTTTGAGTCGGCTGCGCGCTTGGGCAGTTTTAAAGCTGCAGCTGCAGAACTTGCGATTACGCCTACCGCAGTTTCACATCATATAAGTAACCTCGAAAGTCGTTTAAACACCGATTTATTTCATCGTGAAGTAAGAAAAATCACCTTAACTGAAACGGGTGAATACTTGAGCCTGAGCACTTCAAAAGGGTTTAAACTAATTTTTGATGCGCTAGACACGCTAAGCCAAGCAAATAACCACATTCGGATAACAACCACCTCATCGCTTGCCGCAATGAGGCTAATACCTGCTTTACATACGCTAAACACACAGTATCCACAATTAACGCTCGATATATCAACCAGTGAAGCGCTGGATAAACAATTGCATACTTTACCCGTTAGACTTGGGAATAAAGAAGAAATCAACGAAGCTGATATCATAAAATATGAGGCTTTTAATGTCTTTGCTGCAAGCACGCACCAGCGCGCACCTTGGCTAAATGGGCACGTTACTTTGTACACTAGTCAATGGAAAAACAACGCATTAGCTGCGCCCCCTCTCACTGAGTGGCTGACTAAAAACAACCAAAGCTCATCGCAGTTCGAGATTAAGTCGTTTGATCAGGAGTTATTTGGTATTCAACAAGCATTGGCAAATAATGGCGCTGTATTTTGCTCAAACACGTTGGTCAAACCCTATGTTGATGCAGGGTTACTCACACACTTTAAGAGCCGTGCTGTAGAATCACAGCTTTGTTATTACATACCCGATAAGTCTCGCTTTGAGACAAACACACATAAAACCGTAATTGAGTGGTTAGAGCGATTATTAAATTAAACATTTAGTAATCTGTAACGGGGGTTTACAGCTTGCATAAAAAAGCCGCAGTTTAAGTTATTAAGCTGCGGCTTTTACTAAAAGCTAAATTACGGCTTGAGTAAATGCTTTTCAAAGAAGTTAGCCATCATCGTGTGATAATGCAGGGTCGTGCCTTCACCTTCACGCAGGCTGTGAGAGCGGTTCGGGTATGAGAAAAACTCGAACTGTTTATTGTGCTTAACTAATTCGTTAATTAAACGTTCTGAACCTTGGTAATGCACGTTGTCATCGCCAGTGCCGTGGATCAGCAACAATTTACCTTGCAAGTCTTTGGCAAAAGTAATTGGCGAGGTATTGTCGTAACTTTCAGGATCCGTATTTGGATTACCAGCATAACGCTCTTGATAGATGGTGTCGTACAAGCGAATATCAGGGACTGGGGCTGAAGCAATGCCCACTTTGTACTTGTCGCCATGGCGGAATAACAAGTTAAGTGTTGAGCTGCCGCCACCTGAGTGACCCCATACGCCAACACGGTCGGTATCAATTACATCCCAGCGCTTTGCCATTGCATCAAGTGCATCCACTTGGTCACGCACAGTGATTGAGCCAATTTTTTTGTAGATTGATTTACGCCAATCTCGGCCTTTCGGCGCACGTGTACCGCGATTATCAACCGAGGCAACAATAAAGCCTTGTTGTGTTAAGTACGACTTATACAAGTAACTGTTGCCTTCCCAGCGGTCTTGAACTGTAGAACCCCATGGCTCACCGTATACATAAAATACGATAGGGTACTTTTTGCTGTTATCCATATTAGCAGGGAACATAATGTAACCATCAAGCTCAACACCATCGCGGGCATTTACTGTAAAGAACTCGTGTGTTGGTAATTGTTCAGTTGTAAGCTTTTCTTTTAGCGCTTTATTCTCAACTAAGGTTTTCACATTGCTGTGATCACTTACTTTGATGATTTCTTTCATGGGGGGTGTGCCAAACTTAGAGTAGGTATGCATTGCCCATGATGTGTCTTTCGACATGTAGTAGCTATTAGAGCCATCAAATGACTCTGGCGTTACACGCATCGGTTTTGTGCTTCCATCAAGCGATGTACGAAATAAATAACGCTGGCCCGGATCATCAGGTGAAGCTGTGAAATACATCACATTTTTATCTTCGTTTAACGCCAGCATATCAATAATGTCGTATTCGCCCGGCGTTAAATCAATGATACTTTTGCCATCACGTGAAACACGATAAAGATGACGCCATCCATCTCGCTCACTGTGCCAAATAAAGAATGTGCCATCTTTTGACCAATTAGCTTTATAGAACCACTCGATGAATGCATCGTCTTTGTCTTCAAGAATTTTAGTTAGCTGTTGCTTTTTCCAATCAAATAACCACACTTTGTTGTGGCTTTGCGGGCGATTAAGATCTTGGATCATTAATGATTCTCCCGTGCCAGCCCAGCTAATACGTGGGATATAACGGTCACGGTTATCGCCACCCAGTTCTGCCCAACGCGTTTTTTTATCACTTAAGCTTACCACACCGACTTTTACGGCAGAGTTCATTTCGCCCGCTTTTGGATACGGAAACTCTTTGAGTGTCGGATAAAGCTCGTCGGTGTTATTGATCATAGTGAAATATTTCACACCACTGGTATCAAGCTGCCAATAAGCGATAGATTTATTGTCAGGGCTCCAACGGAATCCATCTCGAATAGTAAACTCTTCTTCGTATACCCAGTCAAAGTTACCGTTAACGAGGGTGTCATTGCCATCGGTAGTTAATGCAGTAACCGCTTTGCTGCCTACTTTTTCCATGTAGATATTGTTATCACGCACATAGGCCACTTTAGAGCTATCTGGTGAGAACTTTGCGAACATTAATTTTTTAGCTTCAACGTTTTCACCACCTAATTGATACAGCGAGTCTGTCTCTAGGTTTAAAAGCCAAAAGTCACCACGGCTACGTGAACGCCAAACTTGCTCACCATTCGTAAACACCATCAGCCACTTGCCATCTTTTGACCACTGATAACTTTCAACGGTTAACGGCTCTTTTTCGCCTTCTGGGATCAGTTTTTCGTAGCTAACAAGCACTTTTCGATTTGTACCATCGGCATTATAAAAAACAATGTCGTTGCCTTTTACACCATGTTCATCGTCTTTGGCTTTATCGTCTTGTTTGTTTTTATCGCTTTCACGCTCTTCAAGCACTGTGTAACCCGTGCCGTCGTCGAGCCATGTGAAATAGGTGCTACGTTGTGCTTTAAAGTCTTTGTCTTTGTATATTTGCTCAAGTGAAAGAGGATTAGAGTTTGCGCTCACTGTTGTGGTTGTATTGGCCTGCTCAGTACTTGAGCATGCTTGTAGTCCCAAACCTGCAACAACGGCAAACGCGAGGGCTGATGTTTTTATTAAGTTCATTTTGTTATCCCTTGGTTTTAACTAACCTAGCGTAGCAAAATAAGTTAATAAAATCTGAGTTTTTATCGTATAAACAGGGGGGTTGAACTTAATCATCCCACAAAAACATACTGGCATGTTTATTAGCAATACGCAGTTCATATATATCACTACATGGTCGACTAGCGGCTCCGTAACACACATGCAGTGGTAACAAATGCTCCTCACGAGGATGGTTAAAGCGTGCTGCTGGCGCCATTCGCCATTCTAATAACTTAGCGTGACGCTGTTGTTCTGTAAGCGATGTATTACCGCACACATCAACAAGCCACTGCTCAAAAGCGAGATTTTGCATTTTGATTTCGGCTGTTTCCGGTGTAAAAAAAGCGCGCATATTATGGAAAGTAAACCCTGAGCCTATAATCAATAGGTTGTCGTAATGCAGGTTTTGCAGCGCTTCGCCTATTGCTAGATGCACGTTTGGTAATAGGCTAGGGTGCAACGACAACTGCACGCAAGGTATATCTGCGTCTGGGTACATTATCTTCAAAGGGACATACATGCCATGGTCGAAGCCTCGAGTGGAGTTCAACTCACTGTCAATATATGCAGTTGTGAGTGCTTGATGAACTTGCTCAGCAAGCACTGGCTCACCGGGACATGGGTATTCTATAGAATATGCAGAATCCGAAAATCCATAATAATCATATATAAGCTCAGGCGCAGCGGAAGAGGTAATATTTATTGGGTTGGCTTCCCAATGGGCACTGATCATCAAAATAGCTGATGGCTTTTTAATTTTTGCTGCAACAGATTGCAAACAGGTAACCATATCAGCATGACTGGCATCGCCTAATAGTGGCATTGGGCCGCCACCATGAGAAACAAAAAAGACGCGTGGCTTTTGCATAAACGGGCTCCTTACTTACGTTGTTATGTATAGTGCACGCACAGAGGTTCAATAACCAGCCACATAAATGCACAGCTTAGGTGTGATTTTACACACCAAAAGTTTGTAAGTACTAACTTAACAACCATGCAGCATTCATTGCGGGTATTTTCCCTTTAAGCCCCCCTTCTAATGGCTCTCGACAAAGTAAGGTTAATTGATAAAACGCGTCGTAATGCTGATGAAGCTCGTTGGCAGTAACGTTAAATGGAGGACCTGAAAACTCACTCTGTTGATACTCAAACACCACAACCAATTGCTGCGCTTTATTGGCTAACTGTAAAATGTGTTGCGTGTAACGTACTCGCATTGATAATGGCAATGCCACTAATGCCGCTCTATCATACACAGCGTTTACCGTACCAAGTTGTTCAGGAGTCAATGTAAATATATCTCCCACCCACACAGTTAAATTAGCGCTCTGATAACACGTTAGTGTGCCATGGTTAGTAATCTCTGGTGTGAGGTTTAATTCTTGAAAAAGCTGCTTAATTGCAATTTCACTTAACTCAGCGCCCACAACTTTCATGCCGCTGGCTAACAAAAAATGAATATCGTGCGTTTTGCCACATAGAGGCACAAATACGGTATCGCCAGGTTGCAAACTCAAGTTGGTAAAATACTGATCCAGGTAACGATTAACATCCCCTTCATGAAATCCTATTTCATTATTTTCCCAACGATTATGCCAATGTTTTGCGTCCATCAATAACTCCTAAATAAACAACACAAATTGAGCTGATAAATATAACCCTACACCAAATAGTAAATGGGTGGTGAGAGTTTTCAAACGTGCTTGGTTTGGCTTAGCTGTATTAACAGCCATAACTCCTAATCCTAAAGCAGGTTGCATAACAAAAAATGGCATGACCGTGCTGAACAATCCGAATAAACAGGCAGGTAAAAATAGCGGTGAAGTCATCCATTCCTTACCAATCAATAACACAAAAAACAGAGAAAATAGGGCGCCGATGATGTAATGCAAAATCCAACCAACAACACATTCGCGTTCTTTAGCTTCACTGGCAGCAATATCGACATGTTTAAATTGCCCCGATGCCATAGTAAGGGCCCAACGCCCAACAAAGCAAAAGTTTAATGTAGTCTGGTTAAAGCACTTTTTAAAAAAATAACTCCATATATCAATTGAAAGCGTGGCAACAAGGCCAATAACTATCGCCTGAATAAATTGAAGGAAGGTCATATTTATACCAAGTAGTGAATCATAAAAAACATGATAAACAATTACAAAAATGCTAAAAACAACAATATAAACAAACTATGATTGCATAAATGAAATGATGATTGATGACATTGCACTGTTCATACATATCGTTAAACAAGGCGGAGTTACAGCAGCAGCCGATTACCTATCTGTACCAGCAGCAACAGTTTCAAGGCGATTACAACGGCTTGAACAGCGCGTTGGTGAAAAACTATTAAATCGTACTGCAAGGCAATGCACATTAACTCACGTTGGCGAAGTGTACTTTCAAAGCTACGTAGAGTTAGTGGAGCAATTTGCGCAAACTCACCATCAATTAAACGATCAAAAAGCGAAATTAACGGGCAAGCTAAAAGTACTCGCACCCCTGAATATTAGCCATGGATTTTTAAAACCTATGTGGCTTGCCTTCACGAAACACTACCCAGAAATTCAACTTGAGTTACTGCTAAACAACCAACGTGACGATCTCAGTAAAAACCAAGCAGATATCGCTATTCGTATTGGTCCGCAAACTGATTCACACTACCAACAAAAGAAACTAGGCAGTGTCGATACATTATTTGTCTCGACAGAGCGCTATTTAAGTGACGCTCCCTCACTCAGTACCCCAGCAGATTTAAGGCAACACCGGCTTATAGGCACGACGCTCAGAAATAAATGGCAACTAAACAACCTAAAAACAGGCGAAACACAGACTTACATGTGCCGGTTTGCTAGCACATTTAACGACACCGGGTTTGTGAAATACTTAGTCTGTGATGGCCAAGGTGTAGCGTTGTTACCACGCTTTGAGATTATTGATGAGCTTAAAAGTGGACAGCTCAAGCAAGTGCTCCCTTTATGGCGTGGTGAAAACAGAGAGATATATGCAATTTGGCCAAGCGGGCGATTACTTAGTAAAAAAGCGGTTTGTCTAAAACAGTTCGTAACACAGTTTATTTCTGAAACACTATAGCCATGCGTATTCCATTTGTTTTGCTGTTAATAAAGCGTGCTCTTTATTTATCAGCTCTGCCACTAACGCTAAGCTCATATCAATGCCTGCAGAAATACCACCAGACGTGGTAAATTTTCCATCGGTTACCCAACGTTTATTGGCAATCACTGTCAAGTCTTTAAACATAGCAGCGAGATCACTTTGATCCTGCCAATGAGTTGTGACATTTTTTTTGCATAACAGCCCTGTTTTAGCTAACAAAAATGCGCCTGTGCAGACACTCGCAACCCGTTTTGTTGTTGATGCGGTGTGGGTTAACCACTCAATCACTGCGCTTTTTTCAAGCTCATGCGTATGGTCGCCACCAACCACTATAAACACATCAAGTTCTGGGCAATCAGCAAAGCTGTAATGGGGGTTTACACTGAATCCGCCACGCGCATTCACAGGGCCGTTAGTCTGTGCTATTAAACTTACTTGCCAATCATTGTTGGCTAAACGCTTTGCGGTGCTGAACACTTCAAACGGACCCGAAAAATCAAGCACTTCAGCATCATCATAAATGTAGATCCCAATATTCATACAATTGTTCCTAATATGTGGATTTATTTCTCAAGTAAAAAATCGTACTATGCCATTTTTGCAGAGCGTTAATAACATATTATTAAATTAGTACTGTATACAAATAAATCTTTAAGGCATTGTTAATGCGTTTATTATTATTACTGTGTGGTCTGCTTGTTGGGTGTAAATCAACAGAGCAAACCGTCACTGAAATCAGTGAAATATCGCCAGGTACAGTTTTGTATCAAGGCGAGACATCAAGACAAAATGTTGAAATGTTCGAAAGCGTGCTTGTGAATAGCAAAAACAAAATCGATACCCTAGTGATCAACAGTGAGGGCGGCGATGTTATGGCTGGTCTCCATTTAGGCGGCTTAGTTCACGAGTATCAATTAAAAGTGATCGTACGCGAATTGTGCGCCTCATCATGTGCAAACTATGTGATAACAGCAAGCCCAGACGTTCGCGTTGAAGAGCACGGGATCATTGGCTGGCATGGAGGAGCTTTGCAACCGTTATATGTGCCAATGGAAAAAAATACGCAAATAACAAATTACATTGCAAAGTGGCAAGAAGCAGAAAAACAATTTTTTGAAACGATTAATGTAGAACAGGCGATAACCATTATTGGGATGATGCCTGGCATAACCGAAAAACGTGATGCCCCGATATACAGTTATGATGTAAACACATTAAAACGCCTCGGTTTGCATATACAGTTTGAGGGGGAGCAAACTGGGCTATCTGCCAAGGGTGAAAAAGTAGTGCAGATCTTTGAGCTTGAAGAGGCTGTGCTTAGCCATTTTTTAATGCTGAACAGAATCGTCTCGGCAGAGCTAATCAACTAACTAAAAAGCCAACATGTTGTTGGCTTTCACAAACGCATACGTGCGGGATATTTACGGGATTAATCAAGCTCTAACTGCGCTCTCTCGACACTGTCACTCGGGAGCTCTTTTTGCACAGATACACCCAACTCTTTAAACTCCGACGCTTGCTTAATTAAGTTTCCTTTTCCGCGATAAAGTTGTGAAAAGGCCTTATCATAGCTTTCTTTAGCTCGATCGAGCTGTTTACCAACGCCTTCCATACTGGTTAAAAAGCCATTAAGTTTGTTGTAAAAGCGCTCAGCACGGGCGGCCAATTCTTTTGAGTATTTTGTTTGCTCTTCAAATCGCCACAGTTGCTTCACAATATTTAAACTGGTTAGCAGGGTCGTTGGTGTCGCCACCAAAATATTCTTTTCGATCGCTTGCTGATATATATCACTCTGATATTTAAGCGCTTCAACAAATGCAGACTCAATGGGGACAAACATAACGACCACCTCAGGGGAGTTAATTCCTGGGAGTCTGTCGTATGCCTTACTGGCCAATTCATTGATACGCGATTGCACCGCAGTCACATGCTCCTTAAGTGCTTGTTGTGCTTCAAGCTCATTGTCGGCATTAACGTAGCGTGTATACGCATTGAGCGAGGTTTTAGCGTCGATCACTAAATGTCGTTCTTGAGGTAAATAAACCACAACGTCGGGGCGCAGACGCCCGTCTTCAGTATTAAATGACACTTCTCGCTCATAATCGATTCCTGCGCGAAGCCCTGCGCTGTCTAAGACGTTTTCGAGCATTAATTCGCCCCAATTACCTTGTGTTTTCTTTTGCCCCTGCAAGGCGGTACTGAGCCTGTCTGCTTGTTCTGTTATGGCCTGGCTTTTTGCCTGTAAATGTAAAAGCTCGGTTTTTAATGCGGCACGTTGTTTTAAATCTTCAACATGAATTAGCTCCATTTTATCGCGGAAGCCTTTTAACTCACCTTGAACGGGCTTTAATAACTGTTCAATACTTTCTTGGTTGAGCGTTTTAAATCGTTGTGATTTTTCTTCAAGAATTTGATTTGCTAGGTTTTCAAACTCTTTTTTGAGCTGTTCTTTACTGTCTTTTATATGATTAAGTTGTTCTTTAAAGTGCAGTTCTTTTTGTTCTAAGGTGCTGCGTAAAGTACTTAAATCGACATCGCGTTGATTTAGCATTGCTTTGGTGTCAGCGAGTTCTGCTTCAACTCGTCGCCAAAATTGATTAAATTGCTGCGCTTGCTTTTCTTGCTCGACAAAGCGGGTTTTAAAGTGTTGAGATTCATCACGTTGCTCTGCGTAATCTTGCTGTAACTGCGACAGTGTTAACTGACTTTCTTGTAACTGTTGTAGCTTCTGCTCTAATTGATTCTGCTGTAACTGATGGCTATTTTCCAGTGCGACTAACTGGCTTTTTAAGCGACTCTTTTGCAACGAAAGCACAGTACCTGCAGCCAATACTCCTAGTGCACAACCGCTTGCAATCTGAAGCCAATCAATGTGGCCTAATAGCTCTGTAATCATAATGAAAACTCAATAACTTAAAGACACTTCATCATAACGAATTACATGACAGCAGAGTAGGGGAGTAGGCATAAAAAAAGCCAGCTCAAGGTGAGCTGGCTCTAACATTACTAAATTTAGTAACCAAATGGGAAATCAACATAATGCTCATGTAAACTGCAATTTAACAACAAGCATAATAATAGACGCCGCTAAATTTGATTAGTTCAAAAAAAGTTTAAAAAAATTTAATTTTTTATCAGCGCCAACATCTGCTCTTCATCAAACTGAGTAAAACTCATTGATTTATCAGTAAATAATGCATCAACTAACGCTTGTTTATGCTGCTGCATTTTAAATACTTTTTGTTCAACAGAGTTGGCCATAATCAATTTATACACAAACACAGGGTTGGTTTGACCTATTCGATATGCCCGATCGGTTGCCTGTTTTTCAACTGCAGGGTTCCACCATGGGTCAAAGTGAATCACGGTATCTGCTTGGGTTAAATTTAACCCGGTGCCACCGGCTTTTAGGCTTATTAAAAAGACTGACGATTCACCTTCGGTAAACTCTTCAATAACACGACTGCGATGTCGAGTTTGACCGGTCAACATACTAAAAGTAATTCCTAACTCACCTAAACGTTCTGCAATCACATCTAAAGCGGTCGTAAACTGGCTAAATATAATAACTTTACGACCTTCACTTAACATAACGGGTAAATGCTTAGAGAGCCATTCAAGCTTTGCACTACCCGCCTGAGTTGTTGGATCAATAAGTTTGGGATGACAACAAATTTGTCTTAATTTTAGTAACGCGTCCAAAAACGCAAGCTTACTCTTTTGCACACCTTGTTGGGCAAACAAGTCAACCAGCTTTTGCTCTAGCGATTGCGTTATACCGGTGTAAATTTCTTTTTGTTTCGCTTCGAACTCAAACTCTTTAACCAGCTCTGTTTTCTCGGGAAGTTCTTGCGTTACCTGCGCTTTTGTTCGGCGTAAAATAAAAGGCATGATCAGCGATTTAAGTTCATCGGCTCGTTTAACATCGTTATCGCGCTCAATAGGTGTTTGAAAATATGTTTTAAAGTGCGCTTGCGAGCCCAGGAGTGAGGGCATTGCAAAGTCGAGCAACGACTTAAGCTCAAACAGGTTATTTTCGATAGGCGTGCCACTTAAGCACAATTTAAAATCGGCATTAAGGCGCTTAACCAAACGCGATACCTGCGCGGCATCATTTTTAATGTACTGGGCTTCATCCAGAATGATGTTTTCAAAATACAGTGGCGAGTAATATGCAATATCACGTTTTAACAAAGGGTACGTTGTTAAAATGCAATCGGCCTGCGATAACTGCTGGAGTTGCTCGTTTCGTAACGAACCAAATACGGTGGTGATTTTAAGGTTACACGCAAACTTATTAATTTCATTTTGCCAATTTCCTACCAAGCTGGTCGGGCAAACAATTAAAGTAGGGCCAGCTTGAGGCCGTTGTTTGGCATTCGCTAAAAAGGCAATAACTTGTAAGGTTTTACCCAATCCCATGTCATCAGCCAAAATACCCCCCAACTGATGACGTTTTAAAAAGTTAAGCCAATCAACACCATGTTGCTGATACTCTCGAAGTTGTACACCGTCATTCAATCCCTGAATATCGGACTTTTTAACCACCGGACGGGTGTTCGTTAATTCAGTTAAATATGCATCAAGGGCATCATCAACAATACTGACTTTAATTGCTTTTTGGGCGATTAACTGGGGTAAAAATGACAATGGCATGAGTATTTCATCACGCGTTTTTATATGCTCAAAACGTTCGCGGTATTCATTAAGCTGAGTAATCGCTAACTTATCAACAACAGCAAAACGTTTACCTACGCTGAAATAATAATAACGTTCACTTTGACGATTGAGAGACTGAAAATTGTTATCCGCTGTAAAAAGTTGCTGCGTTTTTACACCAGAGATCACGATTTTACTAACTATTTGATGACCTTTTCCTCGCTCAACTTGAAGCGATATTTGCTTTAATGCTTTACTAACATCAAGTTCATCATTAATTTTCCAGCCGCGTTTAAGCAGGGTAGGGATAATTTCGAATTTCAACCAGTGTGCATGTATAACTGATTGTTTATTAAATACAAACTCGGTTTGTAAAGCCCCTTTACAAAATTCAAACCCTAAGTTCCTTAGCTCATTAACAACGGTATTCTCAAGCGATTGATTAATAATCCCCTCGGGGGCTTGGCTTAGTTCGTAAAGTGAATTTTGATAGTTAAATTGAAGCGATAGACCAATGTTTCCCTCATCGTTGCGTATGCTTATAACGGGAAAGACAGAACGTGATTGATTCTTTTTACTTTGCTTAAATGCATGCGGAATAACACCCTCACCAAAATTGTCATTGAGTTGTTGGTATACACGATCAAAGTTTTCGTTGTGTATCGCAGGCATGTTAGCCAATAACGCAATTTCATCTGCAGTCAAAGGAGTTCGGATACGGCCAATTTTAAGTGTGTCTGGATCTAGGTAAGTCGGGGGTGTCGTTTTGAGTAACAACCAATTATCTTGCCCTGCTAGTGACAAAGATAATGAGGTTAAATCACTATTTTGCTGCCAGCTAAATTCTAAGGCTTGCATGGTATCTGCTTTAATAGCCTGGCGAGAACGGCCTAAAAATAATCGTTGTGTCGCTATAAGTTGTTGTAATGCCGCAAAGCCCCATGAGCCTTTCAACTCAAGCTTACCGAGCGCGTTTTGAGAGCGGATCCAACTATATAATCTAAAGTCAGTTTCGAGTAAATCAGTCGGTGTAACAAAGCTATTTAATTGTTGTTCTGTTAAATTACGGCCCAATGTGTAGTTATGCTCAGGATCATAATTAGCAATTTTAGGGGTAAGGGTAACAGCCGATTTTTCAACATCTAAAACAAATAATAATACATGTTTTGCTGTGTCGGTTGTTGATTGCTTTAGCGTCTTTAGCTCACTAAACCAATCATTAATAATATAGTCCTCACCATAATCGCCTGAATGCTCAATTTTTAATTTAAGAAAAACCGCAGCAATATGACGGCACTTTGTTTTTGAACCACACGTACAATGTGAATCAACTGAAAATCCGGTTGGTAATTTACTGATCTCGATATGCTGGGTAAAAGTATTCCCTTCGTTACCAAACATAGAAGCATCAATCACACTAAAGTCACTACTATGCTCAAGCCAATTGATTTGGCCGTTCTGATGGTACTCTTTTGCTTTACTTAGCACATGCGGCTTAAATAGCTGCTTGATGAATCGCTCTGACAGCGGAAACTGTGTTTCTTGCTCTTGTTTGATTTCTTCAAAGATAGCTAATAAGTCATTTTTGGATAAGTTAGCAGACATAACGCTTTTAACAGTAAAAACAAAAAATAATTCTGCCAGTATATGATCTATCAGCGCCCAGCTAAAGCACTATTCCTTTATTTCGGACTGGTTGGAGCTGATTAGTTGGTAAAATTATGTTTTTGTCTAAAAAAATACAGCCAAAGAAGAGGGCTCGACTATTTAACGAACAACAAACGCACAAGATATAAACAACTTAATAACAAGGCAGGGCCTTTACAGATCACTTTTTTACTAAGGAAACAGTGAAAAGGCTTAAATAGCCTGTAAAGGGGCAGATAGTTAGTAAAAATCTGATCTATGGATGCGAATTGAGCAAATTTTAAGATATTTAGATCAGTATTTTACTAACAAAATAGGGTAAGAAATCACGCTTTTACTAACGATAAAAGCGTGACAGATCGCTATTTTACTAACTAATTAAAGCTATTTAATAACTTAGTAAGCTGCTCTAAACGCTTGTCAGTCATCACTTTATTATCGATTTTTACCGATAAATCACCGCTTTTAATGTTTCTCTGTACGGTCACAAATTCACTTTCTATGAGTGATTCACGACGGCTTGGCGTAGCGGGTTCGACTGTTAAGTACTTAGTAATGGCTAGCGCACGCTTATCATCACTGCTTATGGCGTTTATTTCGCTGTCAGTGCTGATTTCACTTACAAGGCGAGTGAATGCCTGCTCGTCACGCTCTTTCGCCGCAATAAGCTTTTTAGCCACTTCTCGGCCAACATGATTCGCTGTTGGGTAGAGGCTCAGTACAGAAGCGGGTAAATTTTCATAGGCTTTAATGGCATCCGCTATTGCTGTATGTGATACCCCTTCAATTGCTGCAATCTCACGGTACGAGCCCTTTTTGCCTTCTGCAATTAATTCATCACGGGTTTGCTGATAAGCTTGTCCAAGCTCCCACAGACTGGGGGCAATGTATTGATCAGAAGAGACCGCAAGTATTTTTGCATCTTGTTCAGTGAAATCTTCTGAACTTAGCACTAAATAGTCCGAACCACTTAAAATACACGCTTTGCGACGACGCGAGCCGGCTAAAACAAGCATTTCAGTGCCTTTATCCCAGCAAAGGGCAGGGTGTTGGTTTCGTCCGTCTTCAGCGATAGCCGGTAAAATATCAGCCACCGATTTTTCATTCAGTAACGACTGAACTCGACGGTTCTTGCCATACACTTTAGTTTTAGATTCGATTTCAGAACTTGGAATGACTTTACATACCAGGGTAATTTGGCGCGTAGGATCACTTGGCGCGGGCATGCTAATAACATCGCCAGCATTGGCTTGTTCAAGTAAAGCATCTAGACTGCTGCTTTCAATTGACGTTGAAAAAGGATCTAAGCTGGTATCATTTTTACGTTTTTTAGCCATCTTAATCATTTACCTTACTTAGCTGTATTCAATTTTGATTGGGTTGATTGCCAGTTAGAACGAATCAACATTTCAAGCTCATCAACCACATCTTTAATATTCTCTTGAGCACGTAGTAATGATTCTCTACTTGCGAGACTGTCAGACGTTTTTTGGTCAAATATGGTATTAAAAGACGATGAACTCGCCGTGATAGCGGAGCTATGGTTTATTGGGTAACTCATAACTTGACGTCCAAAGGCACTGCGCACGTCTTTAACAATATCGCGTTGTGAATGATTGCCTTTCACGTAATTTGTAACGAGAAACTGCATAAAATCCCATCCTTGATGCCCTAAAGCAGCAACCGTGTGATAGATCTCGCCTAAACGTTTTAAGTATTTATTGTTTGCATCAAAATCAACAGCTTCAGGATGAACAGGAATAAGCATCGATGTTGAAGCCATTAAAGCGTTATAAAACATAAAGTTAAGTGATGGAGCTGTATCGATTAAAATAATATCAAATTGATCTTTTACAGGCTCAATCACTTTTTCTAATAATTTATGATAGTGACGTGTTTTATCGTAACTTGAACTATCTTTTAACAGTGTGGCTGTTTCATGTTCAAAATAAAAATCATCCATACCAGAAGGTAAAATACGAATATTGGGAATGTGAGTCGGTAAAAATGAATTAGTAACAAGTTCGTCCCACGTTTCATTTTCTTCAAGCTCAATGCAATCACGCATTAAGTCACCCACAGTAATTGGATCTGGTTCACTTGGCGGGAAGAAACTCGATGATGAGCCTTGTGGATCTAAGTCAATAATACCAATTCGATACCGTTTAATATTGGTTGTAGCGAGGGCCGCTGCAATATTAACCATGCTGGTTGTTTTACCACAGCCACCTTTCAAAGAGTTAATGACAATAACTTGTAGTTTGTCATCTGTTGTGCGGTGATCTGGCTTGATATCCATGATATCTGCCATAGCGAAAATATTGACTAGCGTATAGGCATAATGTCCATTTGCACCTCGTTTGATGTTTAATTCATCAAAGTCACCATTATCATGACGTCGCTTTAACGTTCTGTTATTACAGCCTAAAAGATCTGCTGCGGCTTTTTGAGTATAGGTGCGAAGTTCTTTTTCTTCCGATTTAAGATGAGCACGATAATGTTGGATACGTCCTTCTAGCGATTTTTCAGCAACTTCAGCTGTTGCTTTTAATAACCGGTAAGTGGCTAGCGCATTATTATTAATAGACATACTTTCTTCCTCAAAGTTATGCTTTAAGTATAATGTCCATTCAAATTGCTGTAAACAACTATTTTGTACGACATGCCTTTTATTAATAAGACATTTAAGAAAAATTTGTAATCTAATTGAAGCTAAGTATAAATAAGTAAGATTAGAATTGGTTAAAGATATAGGTATATAAGGTTAACGTGCTAAAATAGCAATCTATGTTACTGATTAACCAGAATATTATCAAAAAAAGCAGATCATGTTTTTACTTGGTTAAGATCAGATCTCTTATAACTCGCAGATCAGCTTAATACTAACTAAAAAACCAGCTGCTTAGTTATGCACAGGTTAGTCACTAGTTTATGCACATTTTTACTGCTGTAGATCACGATTTTACTAACTAAATTAGAGAGTTATGCACTGAAGCAAAATCAGAATAGTGCATTTTGTTAGTATAGATCTGATCTATAGTTGGTACAGATCAGATCTATGCTAACTCAGTAAGCATTTATCCACATGCTTTTGTAAAAATGGGTTTATGTGTCGTGTTTTTTGACCTGAAAATGAATTTTAACATGACATAATATTCACTGAGTTAGTAAAATTTTGACCCATACACTATAACTTAGTAAAAATCTGATCTGAAAAGTTCTAGAATTAATCTAGTTAGTATAAAACTGATCTCAAGAAAATATTTCAGATCGGATCAAGTTTATACTAACTTAAACATTTAACTTTTTAAGTTTTATGTGTTGTTATTAACTGTCGAAGAAAAATTGGAAATAAGAACAATGAGCCGAAAGGTCAACATCTCAGTGGATAACCTTCCCGATACATTACGCGGGCAAATCCATGGGGTGGAAAGTGCAATCGATAATGAAAGTCTTGCACTGTTTACAGACAACAAAGATGTGCGCGTTTCAATTGAAAATGCAGCACATGGTTTGAGAGCTTACTCAAATACCTTTAATCATTATGATTTGTGGGGACGTTTTGTTCGTTCAGGTCATAAAAAGCTTCCGGTTGAAGAAGCACCAAAAAAGACAATTGTTACAAGAAGAATTTCAGAAAAAGTTGATGGGATTCTCTATGATGGCGAAATTAAAATTACCCCAGCAGTTGTCAGCACACGAAAAGATGGTGAAGACATTGAATATTTAGTATGGCCATCCGATCGTGAAGAAAAAGTTGAACGTGCATTAATACGTTTGGCCTCTAAAGGTAAAATTGTAAAAATTAATTTTAAATCGGGTATTCAATACGCGGTTGTTTTTTCAATGAATGAGTTGGCACAAGAATTAAAAGCGGTTGGTCAATCAATGCCGTATCCGCAGATTAAAGAATCGCTTGAAGCTCTTCAAGGTTCTAAGTTGTCATTTAAATATTCTGCAACTGACACGCGCAACTCTGATATTGATGATTCATTTTACGAGTCGAACATGAACTTTTTATCGTCGCTTCACTTTAGCGGTAAAAAAGGACAAGGCGGTAATGTAAAATGTGTGGCATGTTTAAATGCGTTTGTTCATAACATGATCGATAACCTTGAGTACAAAGGCTATTATTTTAATAGTGCTCAAGAACTGAAACGCGGTTTATCTCGCTGGATGATGTTACGTTTGTATCATCTTTGGCGTTATGCTGCGCCAGGTAAGACATATCATTTTAGATTGTTATCAATCATGGAAAAGTACGGCTCAATTTATTCGACAGATGAAATCACTGAGAATAAATTAAAAGCGTTACGTCGTGATATGACCACAACGATGAAAGATTTAATAGAAAAAGGCGCGATATCAGAATACAACATCACAAATGTGAAAGATGATAAAACGGGTAATATTATTGATTACACATACGAAATGCATCCGTCTGATCAATTTTGTGATGAAATTTTAGCGCTCAATAAACACAATAAACGAATTGAAATTCAAGGCGGTAAACGTATCGTTGAGAATGCTGTGTTAATTGATGAAGATAAAATAGAAGAAATAGTCGAAGATTAAATTTATATTTCTTATCTCCAATACTGTTACATGTTAAAGGCCACTAAAGTGGCCTTTTTAACATAATCAATCTGTTACTTGTTCCAAATAAAGTCGATCTACTAAAAAGTCATATTCTTTTTTACGTGGATGACTCTCAGGTTTTTGATAATCATTTAGTGCACCAAGTTTTACATCCGGTTCTGGATTTATAAGAATGAATGGTAATGCGGCACTCACATGATATCGGTTTTGAGCAGTGTATCGCACATTAACTTGTGGACTAACACGGGTAGGTCTTCGAATTCTTAATTTATCTTTATCATTTAAACTCGCAACACGGCTTTGTTCTTGTGCAACAAGAGATTGCCAAGTATGTTGATCTATCATTCTAGGGTTAGAGTAACTCGCCGATTTATCAAGCATGGCCAATGCCATTTTTTTGGATAAAGTTTTAGTTGCATGTTTGTGCATCCATGTGAACCTGACCGAGTAGGGTGATTCAGTTTCAAAATGAATTTTACGATATGCTGCAAGCGTAATTAAATTTGGTACAGCGTTATGCACTGCTTCAAATCGAGCATCATTATTATCGATAGCGAGTATACAGTTTTTAAAGTCAGCTTTTGCTTTGTTCAATTGTTGAATACGGGCTGTAAGTTGATTTTTATCAACATCATGAAGTACCAATAACCCAGGATGACGTTTTAAAACCCGACTACTAATCCCAGGTTTTTTATAAAGGTCTAAATACGAGTTAATAATTAATTTGTGCGCTTCATCACCTTCGAACTTTTTGACAGGAATCAGTGAGGGTATTTTTTTCTCATCGTTAATATCCGTTTCTGGTAATTGATAATAAAACGCTTTTTTAAAACCAACTTGTTTTAGATCATCGCAAAATAATTGGGTTAATTCGCTGACTAAATCAAATTGACTACGAATTTCTAATTTAGAAGCCATAAGAACACATCTTACTTTAACATGAGTTAATATTACCTCAGCTTCTTTGATATTTAAAGGACAAATATTTCCTACATGCTGACCTTACATTTACATTAAAATAAGTATGATGTGTTCTTTATGATATCCCTTAGCATGCTTTTCTAATATTTCAATCTGCTGTTTATTTTTATCTAAATTCAGTGTAAAGCTGAGGTTACACTGTGTCTTATTAAAGGTAAGATGTGTTCTTTGTTTTATTGCTCACTCATATTATGCAAATCTAACTTAAGCTTTTGTTTTAATTAGCTATGATATAGTTGGTGTCTAGTCAATCGATGCTTTGGTTTATCAAATAACTAAATAATTGAAAATAGGTGAATATAGTCCTTGAACTTACCCTGTGCATTAAGTTAGTTTTCATTAACGGTCTATGTTAGGAATGAGGAAAGAACATGCAATCGTGGAACCCAGATAGCTGGAGAAACCTGCCGATACTTCAGCAGCCAGAGTACCCAGATAAAGAAGCCCTTAAACAAGTTGAAGGGCAATTAAAAAGCGCACCGCCTTTAGTGTTTGCCGAAGAAACGCGTAGCTTATTTAAACAATTAGAAGATGTATGTGAAGGACGTGCCTTTTTACTTCAAGGTGGTGATTGTGCTGAATCATTCAGTGATTTTAATGCCGCCAATATTCGCGATACATTTAAAACTCTATTACAGATGGCTGTTGTCTTAACCTATGGCGGTAAATGCCCTGTTGTTAAGATTGCACGCATGGCAGGTCAATACGCAAAGCCACGTTCGTCAGATTACGAAACCATTGATGGGGTTTCATTACCTTCATATCGTGGTGATATTGTAAATAATTTTGAATTCACCGAACAAGCACGAATACCCGATCCACAACGTTTAATGACTGCTTATCACCACAGTGCGGCTACGTTAAACTTATTACGAGCATTTGCACAAGGTGGCCTTGCTGATTTGCATCAGGTAAATCGTTGGAATATGGGCTTTGTTGCTGCAAATCCATTAAAAGAGAAGTACCAACAACTTGCAGATCGCATTCAAGATGCGCTTGAGTTTATGGAAGTATGTGGTATTGACTCTACGGTTGCACCAAGTTTAAAAGAAACAGATTTATTTACATCGCACGAGGCGCTATTACTTGGCTACGAAGAAGCACTAACACGTCGAGACCATTTATCAGGTGATTGGTATGACTGTTCTGCGCACTTTGTGTGGATTGGTGAACGAACTCGTCAATTAGATCATGCTCATATCGAGTTCTTTAAAGGTATTAAGAACCCAATCGGTGTAAAAGTAGGTCCTGGCATGGACCCTGACGAGTTGATTAAGTTAATAGATGCAATTAACCCAGATAATATCCCTGGTCGCTTAACATTAATCACACGCATGGGTGCAGACATTCTACCAGAAAAACTGCCAGCGCTTGTTCGTAAAGTACAGCAAGAAGGACGCAAGGTTATCTGGAGCTCAGACCCGATGCACGGTAATACTGAAAAAGCGAGCTCAGGATATAAAACACGAAGCTTTAATAATATACTTCGAGAAATTAGCCAGTTCTTTGCAGTCCATAAAGCCGAAGGCTCATACCCTGGTGGTGTTCACCTTGAGATGACCGGCCAACATGTAACTGAATGTACAGGTGGGGCATATGGGCTGTCAGATGAAGATTTAGCTCAACGTTACCGCACGCAGTGTGACCCACGTTTAAATGCAGATCAGGTATTAGAGTTAGGCTTCCTTGTTGCAGACTTATTAAAGGATGCGCGCAAGTAATCTCGCTTTACTTATTAAGTATTAAAAGGCTGCATAGTGCAGCCTTTTTTATGTCCGATACTAATTATGAAGAAAAGTTGGTTAGTACTTACGACGCTCAAGCCCTGTATCAGATATAATTTTGGCTGATATTTCTTCAACAGAGTGATGTGTAGAATTCAAATATTGAATTTTTTGCTTTTTATAAAGCATTTCAACTTCGCGGACTTCGATTCGACATTGTTTTAATGATGCATATTTTGAGTTCGCCATGCGTCGCTGTCGTATATCGGCAAGTCTGACAGGGTCGATTGTTAAACCAAATAGTTTATGTTTATACGACTTCAAACATTCAGGTAGGCTGCCACGCTCTAGGTCATCTTCAGTCAATGGATAGTTTGCTGCTTTTATTCCATATTGTAATGCTAAATAGAGGCTAGTAGGGGTTTTACCACTGCGACTTACGCCCACCAAAATGATATCAGATTCAGCATAGTTTTTTATATTAGCGCCATCATCGTTTGTTAGCGCGTAGTTAACGGCATCAATTCTAAAATCGTAGCTTTTTTCATGCATAGAGTGTGTACGGTGAACTTTAGGCACAGGCGCAACTTTGAGCTCTTTTGCTATTTGGTCACTGTACTGAGATAAGAAATCGTAACACACCGCACACGAAGATTTAATAATTTCACTTAGCTCATGATTCACAAAAGTGAAAAATACCAAAGGCTGTTCGCCGTCGCGCTGGGCTGTTGAGTTGATTAAATTTTTAACTTCGTTGGCTTTTTTTTCTGTCTCAACGAATGGAATTGTTTTGTGATTAAAATCGACAGGGAACATCGACAATGTAGCATGGCCAAACACTTCAGAGGTGATAGCTGTTCCGTCAGAAATATAGAATGCAGTTCTCATAATTAACCTTTTTATTACCTTTATCTGCAAAATAGGGGCTTCACGGTTTACGTGAGGTCTGTTGCCAGTGTAGAATGATGGCGACCTTTTTAGAAGGTTTTCTTTCTTAACTCTCACAGTTAGTACTACAATTTGTTTTATGGAGAAAGATCCGTGCAAGAATACGTTCTCTGGTATCAAGAGCTTGGTATGCAAGATGTTCCACGTGTTGGCGGTAAAAATGCCTCACTGGGTGAAATGATCTCAAACCTAGCTAACGCTGGTGTACAAGTGCCAGGTGGTTTCGCTACAACTGCCGATGCATTTAACGAGTTCCTTGAGCAATCAGGGCTAAACTCAAAAATCCACGATATTTTAGACACATTGGATGTGGATGATGTAAATACACTCGCTAAAGTCGGTGCCGAAATCCGCCAATGGATTATCGACACACCATTCCAACCTAACCTAGACCAAGCCATCCGCGACGCATATAGCCAATTACATGGCGACGCATCTCAAGATGTATCATTTGCAGTTCGCTCATCTGCTACAGCAGAAGACATGCCAGACGCTTCATTCGCAGGACAACAAGAAACGTTTTTAAACGTACGTGGTATTGATTCAGTTATGACTGCAATCAAACACGTGTTTGCCTCATTATTCAATGACCGCGCTATCTCTTACCGAGTTCACCAAGGCTATGATCACCGTGGTGTTGCTTTATCGGCTGGTATTCAACGCATGGTACGTTCAGACAAAGCATCGTCAGGTGTTATGTTCAGTATCGATACTGAATCTGGTTTCGAAGACGTTGTGTTTGTCACATCAAGCTACGGTCTTGGTGAAATGGTTGTACAGGGTGCAGTAAACCCAGATGAATTTTATGTACATAAACCAACGCTTGCGAGCGGCAAGCCTGCAGTAGTTCGTCGTAACATCGGTTCAAAAGCAATCCAAATGATTTACTCAAGTGATGAATCACATGGTAAGCAAGTTGAAATCGTAGATGTAGATACTGCATTATCAAACAAATTCTCAATCACAGATGCCGAAGTTCAAGAACTGGCTAAGCAAGCTGTGATCATCGAAAAACATTACGGTCGTCCAATGGACATCGAATGGGCTAAAGATGGCAACGACGGTAAGCTTTACATTGTTCAAGCACGTCCAGAAACCGTTCGCTCAAATGAAGATGCCAACGTAATGGAACGTTTCCAATTAAATGGCTCGAGCAATGTTGTTGTCGAAGGGCGTGCTATTGGTCACAAAATTGGTGCTGGTACGGTACGAGTTCTTAACTCTATAGACGAGATGGACAAAGTACAGCAAGGCGATATCCTTGTTACCGATATGACCGACCCAGATTGGGAACCAATCATGAAACGTGCAGCTGCGATTGTTACCAATCGTGGTGGCCGTACATGTCACGCAGCTATTATTGCTCGTGAACTAGGTATACCTGCTGTTGTGGGTTGTGGCAACGCAACTGATTTAATTAAAGCAGGCCAAGATGTAACCGTTTCGTGTGCTGAAGGTGATACAGGTTATATCTACGAAGGCATTCTAGATTACGAAGTACTTACTTCGCGCGTTGATGAAATGCCAGAACTACCAATGAAAATTATGATGAACGTTGGTAACCCAGACCGTGCTTTCGATTTTGCCCGTTTACCTCATGCAGGTGTTGGCCTTGCACGTGTTGAGTTCGTTATCAACCGTATGATCGGTGTTCACCCTAAAGCACTATTAAACTTTGATGCGCAATCAGATGAGTTAAAAGCAGAAATTTCAGACATGATGGCTGGCTATGAGTCACCGGTTGAGTTCTACATTTCTAAGCTTGTTGAAGGTATTGCGACATTAGGGTGTGCGTTTGCACCAGAGCGTGTCATTGTTCGTATGTCTGATTTCAAATCAAACGAATACGCAAACCTAGTTGGGGGCCAGCAATATGAGCCGGAAGAAGAAAACCCAATGATTGGTTTCCGCGGTGCTGCTCGCTACATTTCTGAAGATTTCCGTGATTGTTTCGCGCTAGAGTGTGAAGCAATTAAACGCGTTCGCAACGAAATGGGTATGACGAACATCGAAATCATGATTCCATTCGTACGTACCCTTGAAGAAGGTAAGCGTGTTATCGAACTTCTTGAAGAACATGGCTTAAAACGTGGCGAAAATGGTCTTAAAGTGATCATGATGTGTGAATTACCATCAAATGCGCTATTAGCTGAAGAGTTCTTAGAATACTTCGATGGTTTCTCTATTGGCTCAAACGATTTGACTCAGCTAACACTTGGTCTTGACCGTGACTCAGGTTTAATTGCACATCTTTTTGATGAGCGTAATCCTGCGATTAAAAAGCTGCTTTCAATGGCAATCCAAACTGCAAAAGCAAAAGGCAAATACGTAGGTATTTGTGGTCAAGGTCCATCAGATCATGAAGATTTTGCAGCATGGCTAGTTGAGCAAGGGATTGATTCTGTATCTCTTAATCCAGATACAGTATTAGAAACTTGGTTATACTTAGCTAAAAAGCTAGCAGACTAACTAGTGTTTATTAAAAAAATGCCAGCGATTATGCTGGCATTTTTGTTTACTCAATTAGAAAGAATAACGATGCACTTAAGTGTTATCGTAGATTGGCAATTATCTCGCTAGTTTTTTATCTAAATAAGCACATGATTTAGTGAGTGCTTTTTGACAATAAACCAAATAGCGACGTGCCAGTGGGTAATAAAACGAAAAGCACAGTAATCCCACTATAAAAAATAGTAATGATGGGCCGGGCACAATGACAAATATCAACCCAAGTAGCATACTTAAAATACCTAAGCTTACTAATAAAATCTTTTTCATATCCCTTACTCATTTGATGCTTTAATAAACAGTATAAAAGTATTGAGACTTAAATCGATTAAAAGAGTGTTACAAACTGTAAAATCTTCAATTTAACTTAGCTATTAGCATGATATAATTTACGAAATGCCTTAATTTATCACCGTCATGATAGCAACAATAAGTCAACAACAAGTCGCTTCTGAGTTAGTCGCTAACTACCTAGAAACTATTGTAAAACAAGGTTTTTCGGGTGACACAGACGCAAGTTATTCTACGCGATTAAGCTTATCGACCGATAACAGTGTTTATCAGCAAGTACCGCAAGGAGTTATTTTTCCAAAAACGGCGAAAGATATTCAACTTGCAATGCAAATCGCCTCACGAGATCCATTTCTGTCACTGACTTTTGGTCCTCGCGGCGGTGGCACAGGGACAAATGGTCAGTCTCTTACTCCTGGTATCGTTGTTGATTTATCTCGCTACATGCGTGAAATATTAGAAATAAATGTTGAGGAAAACTGGGTAAGAGTGCAAACAGGTGTCATTAAAGATCAGCTTAATGACTTTTTACGCCCTTATGGATTTTTCTTCGCACCTGATTTATCAACCAGTAACCGAGCAACAATTGGTGGGATGATAAATACCGATGCATCAGGGCAGGGCTCGCTTGTCTACGGTAAAACCAGTGATCATGTTTTAGGTCTGACAACATACCTAATCGATGGAACTGAAATGTCTACCTCACCCATGCCTATCGAAAAAGCACAGTTAGTTGCTGAGCAAAACTCAACAGTCGGCAAGTTGTATAAAACGGTAATGGATATTGGACTCAATAATCGTGATGCAATTTTGCAAAAATTCCCACGATTAAATCGTTTTTTAACCGGTTATGACTTAGAACATATTTTTTCTGACGACTTACAAACTTTTGATATGAGTCGTTTAATTACGGGATCTGAAGGTTCTTTAGGTATAGTTACCGAAGCCAAACTTAATATTACCCCAATTGCTGAGTTTAAAACCTTAATCAATATTAAATACGATAGTTTTGATTCAGCATTGCGTCATTCACCTTTTTTGGTCGCCGCAAATGCAACGTCTGTTGAAACAGTCGACAGTAAAGTGCTTAACTTGGCACGGGAAGATATCATTTGGCATTCAGTATCGGACTTAATAACCGATGTTGATAATAAAGATATGCAAGGCCTCAACATGGTTGAGTTTAATGCCGTATCACCGGATGATATTAAAGAAAAAGTAGACACGCTATGTAGATTATTAGATGACTGCGTTAAAAACGAAACGCATGGTGTGATCGGTTACCAACTTACCAATGATAAAGCCGATATTCTAAAAATTTATGCCATGCGTAAAAAGTCTGTTGGTTTACTAGGCAATGTTAAAGGTAGTCAAAAGCCGCTCGCATTTGCAGAAGATACTGCCGTACCTCCAGAAAATTTGGCAGATTTTATTGTTGAGTTTCGTCAACTTCTTGATAGTCACCATCTTCAGTATGGTATGTTTGGCCACGTTGATGCGGGTGTTTTACATGTGCGTCCAGCCCTAGATATGTGTGATCCTGAACAAGAAAAATTACTTCGCCATATTTCAGATGAAGTTGTAAAACTTACCGCTAAATATGGTGGTTTAATGTGGGGCGAGCACGGTAAAGGTTATCGTAGTGAGTATGGACCAGAATTCTTTGGTGAGCATTTATTTACTCAACTACGAAAAATTAAATCAGCTTTCGATCCAGACAATCGCATTAATCCCGGTAAAATATGTACACCGCTTGAAAGTAAAGACTCCCTCGTTTCTGTTGATGATCAGAAGCGAGCTTGGTTTGATAAAGAAATTTCTATTGACGTTAAAACAGAATTTAATAACGCCATGACTTGTAATGGTAATGGTCTTTGTTTTAACTATGATCAAAATTCTCCAATGTGCCCTTCGTATAAAGTAACGGGTGACAGACGCTACTCACCTAAAGGACGTGCAGGTTTAATGCGCGAATGGTTGCGTCTTCAAGAATCAGAAAATATTGATTTAATACATGTTGAAAAAGAACTTATCAATGGAGAAGTAATCACGTGGTGGGAACGTTTTCAGCATAGCCGAAATAAGAAAAAAGGCGTTTATGATTTTTCGCATGAAGTGAAAGAGTCAATGGACGAATGTTTAGCATGCAAAGCATGTACAACAGCCTGTCCTATAAAAGTAGATGTGCCAACATTTAGATCGCAGTTTTTAAATTTCTATCACAGTTACTACGCGCGGCCATTAAAAGATTATTTAGTGGCAGGTATCGAACAGACGGCACCTGTCATGGCTAAATTTGCGAAGGTAGTGAATCCAATTGTAAATACAAAACTGGTTTCTAGTTTAATAAAAAATACAATTGGCTATGTAGATACACCAACGTTAAGTGTTCCTCAACTTTCGAAACGCGTAAACAAAAATGACATGTTCAATTTTGAATTACTTAAATCACTTACCAGTGATGAACAAGCTGAGTATGTTCTTATTGTGCAAGATCCATTTACCAGTTTTTACGAGGCAGAATTGGTTGAGAGTTTTATAAAAGTAATAAAAGCGCTGGGTAAAAAACCAATGCTGTTACCCTTTAAACCAAATGGAAAAGCCCAGCACGTAAAAGGTTTTTTAAATGAATTTAAAATTACAGCAAAAAATTCGGCTGAGTTTTTAAATTCACTTTCTGAAATAAACTCTCCACTGGTTGGTCTCGATGCGTCACTTGTTATGTGTTACCGCGATGAGTATGTATCAATACTAAAAGAAACGCGTGGTGATTTTAAAGTTGAACTTGCTCATGAGTGGTTACAAACACAAAACTTTAAAAACGTATCACTTTCGGCAAAAAGTGCTGTGCCATTTAAATTATTAAGCCACTGCACTGAAACGACAGCGATGCCAAATGCCTCAAAAGTTTGGCAAAATATTTTCTCTGATTTAGGTTTATCTTTGAGTACAACAAGTACAGGTTGTTGTGGTATGGCTGGCACTTATGGTCATGAAAAACAAAACCAAGAAAACTCACGCGCATTGTACGAAATGAGTTGGAAACCACTTATTGAAAATAGTGAACCAGAAACTATTTTGGCTACTGGATTTTCTTGCCGTAGCCAAGTAAAGCGTTACGAAAAATATAAACCAAAACATCCACTGCAATTAATAGCAGAACTGTTATAAAAAAGGCGCTTTAAGCGCCTTTTTATTTATAGCTATTCGCAATAGGCTTGGTACTCATGCCATGAATAAAAACACTGAATAGAATTGTTGTTAACGTTACTGTCGCAATTTGTTCTTTGTTAGCAATTGTTGTATCCATAACCATTAGTGTAAATACAATTGACGCAAGACCTCTTGGTCCAAACCAGGCAAACGTAAATTTATCTTTTCTATTTAAGTCTGTGAAAAATAAAGAAAGTAATACAGGTATGATTCTAAATAAGGTCACGCTAAGTAATGCATAAAAAACAATAGGCCAAGTAATATCATTAATTATTAAATGTCCACAAACAAACCCAAACAAACACCAAATGAGTAATGCTATAAATTCTGCGATATGCTCCGAGTCTTTAACTAAAGTAAGACGAATTTTTCTTGGTGAAAAATAGTCAAACAATAACCCAGCGACAAATACGGCAATAAATCCACTACCATGAAAGTTTTGCGTTAACGAGAAGATCGCCATTACTAAACCAATCAATAAAAATGGACTGCTATTATTTGCAAAATAATGACGCGCCAAAGCGGCCTTAAGGAGTGGAATAAATATCGCTGTTGCAACTGCGGCAACCAAAAACGCAACACCCAATTCTCTAATAAAAACAACGAGAGTATCTGTTGTTGTCACAGCACTATCTGGATTCTGAACTAGCAATAATAAAACTAAAAATATTGGCACACATAATCCATCATTTAACCCACTTTCAGTATTGATCCCTTCTCGAATTTTTTCAGGAACCGACGAGCATTCTAAAATACCTTTGCTTAACGCCGCGTCCGTCGGAGTTAAAATAATTGCAATAAGTGCAGATTGAAATAGTGATAGCTCAGAAAATATAAATAAACCACCGGCAACCCCTGCAAGTAATGTGAGTGGTAATGCTACAAATAAAAGCAGGCTAGGGTACTGAAAACTATGCTGCAATACACTTAACTTTGATTTAGCTGCATCGGTAAATAAAAAAATACTTAGCGTTAACTCAACTAAAGGTAAAATTTCATTGAGTCCATTTTCACCAAGCTTAAATTCACTGGGTAATAAGTAAGACATTGCAATCCCGACCAATACAAAGAACATTGGTCCGGTGATTTCGGTGCGCTCAAGTTGGCGGATTGTCATTGAGTAAAATAGCAACGCACAACCAACAATGGCCAATATGGTGTATTCCATTATACTTTCCTTTTCATCCCTGACTTTGCTCTTTCTTTAATATTAGTTTGAATATAAATTTGATCTGTTGTGGCTATTTTTGCATGACCAAGATCTTCAGATAAATGTTTTAAAGGGCGAGTTTGTGCATCGTGTGTTGCACCCGTATGTCGAAGCCAATGTGCTGTGGCAGCTTCAAGTTGTTCTGCATCATCTTTAAAACCATCATCAAGTAATGATTTTTTCGCCAAGTCAAAACTTTGTTGAACTAAACGTCTAATTTGTCTAACCGTCATACCACCTTTACCACGAATTTTGTGAACTAAAGGTTCGGCTTCATCAACTCGGGGCAGGGCGGGTAACCCTCGGTATAATCGGTAACGTTTTAGGTAATTAATAAAATCTTCACTTAATGTTACATCCCGTAATTTATTGCCTTTGCCCATGATACGTAAAAACCAGAACCCATCATTATCTTGCCAAAAATGTGACATTACCGGTGACCATTGCGGCCGTTCCGACAATTCAGAAATCCGTAGATACAATCCTTTTAAGCATGCAAGCGTAAATAAGTTTCGCTCAAGATCAGGTTGTTCTTCACATAAATCACGCGTTACACCGAATACATATTCCCACTGAATATCACTTAATGTGTCTGGAATTTTAATTTGAGATTGCACAACCAAATATGGGCTATTCTTTTTTACAACAGGTACAAAGTTAGCGAATGTTTTTTCTTCTAGAATGGCAAATTTATAAAATACATTTAATGCAGTAAACATTGCAGCTAACGTTTGTTGACTAGCAATATTTTCTCTTCCGATAAAAGGGCGCCAATTAGAATTTAATCGTCGAATACCTTGTTCATCTTTGTATCGCCATTGAACTGAATTTGATAACCACGCTGATTCTGGCTCAACCATAAAATCAACATAAGCTTCAATATCTTCACGTTTTAGTTCAAAAACTGATTTTTCAGCTATCAGCCAAGACCATAAACAAAAACGTTCAAGTTCATTTCTAAATCGATTAAATGTCGCTTCGGATTTTCGACCATACACATAAAGAAACTGATACAAAAAAGCCAAGTCATTTTTTGATTCAGCAACAGTCAATCCAACCTGGTGTATAAATGTATCAAGTTCTGGATATTCTGTTGCTAGAGTATCATCTTCTAGGTGGGCAATTTGGTAACGAAGTTGTTTTATAGTATCGACTAGAGCAACGAGCATAATGTATAAATATCTTGTAAAATAACTAGTTATAAGAGTAACACAAAGTCCGATACTGTCTAGTATTGGACTTAAGATATCCTTAAATTAACGAGTATTTTAATTACTATCTTGCCATACAATTATTCAAGGAATATGTATGAAAAAGTTTATTGCGATCAGTTTAATCATATTATCAACCGTTTTGTCGGGTTGTGCTACTACCGGCAGTGCCTCTCCGAGTGAAAAACGGGCGCTAGTCCAGAGTATGAAAACAAACACTCTAAACACATTATATGCAGAAAAACCTGATGTGAAACAACAAATTGCTAACTCAGCTGGCTATGCTGTTTTCGATAATGCCAATGTAAATGTAGTTTTGGCAAGTTTTGGCGGTGGCTACGGTGTTGTTAAAAACAACCTAACAGGTAAATCAACTTACATGAACATGGGCGAAGCAGGTTTAGGCCTCGGTTTAGGTGTTAAAGATTTCAATGTTGTTATGGTTTTTCATAATCAGGCTGCTGTAAACCGTTTCATCGAGCATGGATGGGCGTTTGGTGGCAACGCAGATGCAGCCGCTAAATATGAAGATAAAGGTGGCGCTTTAGTTGCCGAAGCGATAGCCGATCAAGTTACCGTATATTCTTTAACCGAAAATGGCTTGGCGCTTCAAGCGGTTCTTAAAGGTACTAAATTTTGGGTAGATTCTGAGCTAAATCAGTAATTAAAAACCCTTCTATAAGTGGGCTAGTTAGCAACATAACACCCACTTTTATTTATTGCACCATATTTAACATAACGTAATTTATGAGCTATCGCTATTACGCAAATGCGTCCTCAGTTGGAGCATTTGCAAGTCCTGCAACAAGTGTTAGCGCTACACATGCCGCACTAATCTTTTTTACAATATCCGACCAGATCTTACCTTCTTCCTTCGATTTTGATTTTTCGATGGCAAGTTTGAGTAACGCTTCTTTTTGATCCATACCAACAATATTAGCAAGATTAATACATTGGTTAGCTGTTAAATGACGTTTGCCCTGTTTAATCTGAGTCAGGTTTCCAGAGTTAAATTCAGCAAAGTCTGAAACAACTTGTTTGTCCTGAGTATAACCTTTAAAAATTTTATATTTTTCAATTAGTTCGTAACTAAAGTTCATAGCGTTCTCCTCACTTTTTTAATTATAACTTTAAATGTTGATAAATAAAAAGTTGACAATTGTCAAAGATGACAATTACACTTCGACAAATTGTCAATTTTGACAAACGGTAATTTTAACAAGGAATACGGATATGAGTTTCACTAAATTACATGAGTTAAACCAATCTTTATCTCAATATTTACTCGATACATTCTCAGTCGTTATTCCTGACCCAGTAACAATGATGATTTTTTTCATCCTGTACTTACTCGTAATTTTCAGCGCTCTGGCAGCTATTAACGCATCACTTAAAGATTCTTATTCAGATGATTTAGGGAAATAGAAAATGACCGCACTATCATCTAACCAATACGCAAAAGTTTTCCCGTTAAATGCAGCAATGAATTTAACGGCCAACTTGCACCCAGCAAACACAGCAAAAGACGTTTTCGAGAACTTATCGAAGCCAATGAAAGAACGTTTTTTCGACTATCAAACTTGGCGAAATCGTATCTTTGAACGTCATTCTAACCTTGCTCACATGCTTAGTACGGGGTATTTTTTAGCTGAAAAATTCGGCAATTTAGCCGATGCAAATGCCCGTTTAAAGCGTGCTGATGAAGCTTTAAAACTTGGAAATGTGAAGTTTGGACACATCAATTTATCAGTTTCTGATGATGAGCTTTGCGATATTGCAGAGCAAAAAGCTCGCTATTGCGAGCTTAAAATCGCTAAAAAAGGTCATAACTTGCATGTATTTGCACAGTTAGAAGAACTAGCAAATTCATTTGATATTGATGCACCGGTTCTGGTTTCACCCTACTGTTCAACCTTATCAGCAACATCATTAGTCGGTGCGTTAAACCGTTTTGCAGACCCTATTTGGTGGCGTAGAAAACTACGTAAAATCCAAGCTGTTACCATCGAACAATTAGCCCGTGATTTAAGACTCGTTCACAAAAAAGCGAGTGCGTACGTCTCACAACCTACCATCCAAAACCGCCGTGATAGAAAACGCAAATCAGAACAAATCATGTCTGATTTATTTGTTGTTCCTAATGAATCAAATCCATTTGAAGAATTTGAAACATTACAATCAATCATCGAACGTTCGCATACATCGGGTAAACAACAAGCAGCCGAACTTATGGTTCGTATTCGTGGTTTTGAAGAACTGGCCGACATGCATGGCCATCGTGGTGAGTTTTATACTTTATCAGCGCCTAGTCGTTTTCATTCAGTACACCATACTGGTATACCGAACAAAAAATATAACGGCTCAACCCCTCAAGAAGCACAAGAATACTTTAATGATATTTGGAAACGTGCCCGCGCCCTATTCGCTAAACAAGATTTAAGACCATACGGATTCAGAGTTGTTGAACCACATCATGACGGTTGCCCACACTGGCACATGCTTTTATTCATGGAAAAAGGTGAAGCAAAACAGGTTCGCAGCATATTACGCAAGCTTTGCACCCAAGATACACCCGACGAATTTAAAACGACATCAACCCGCTTTAAAGCAATAGCCATAAACAAAAACAAAGGCTCTGCGGCTGGTTACATTGCTAAATACATTACCAAAGCTGTTACTGGTGATTGCATTGATAAAGTCACTTGCTCTCAAGCAGGTGAAATGAACGTACTCCCCGCCGATGCCGCCGAACGTGCATCAACATGGGCAAGCACTTTTAACATTAGACGCTTTCAACAAATCGGTGGTCCATCTGTCAGTTTATGGCGTGAACTTAGACGACTAGGCCAAGGCGAACAAGGCAAATGCGAGGTTGCAAACGCAATGAAAACCACACTAGATACCGTATCAAAATATGCCTTAGAAAAGGTTCGTCAAGCCGCTGATTCATCTGACTGGAAAGCGTTTTGTTTAGCAATGGGCGGCGTACAAGTTAAACGTAAAGACCAAACGCTAAGACTGCATTATCAGATACCTGATATTGTTGACCAAATTACAGGCGAGATTAGCCGAAGCGAAACCCAGTCGCCCTACTTTGCCACCAAATATGGCGACCAACCAGCAAACCGTATTTTGGGTGTTGCATGGGATGCCGTTGTTGTTATCACTCGCCGTGGTACGTCACAGATTTTGACTGAAACTGACATTAAGGCTCAGCGCAAAATCATGATAGGCGTATCAGAGCAGATTCAAGGTTGGCATGACGATGGCCGCTTATTCGAGCCGACCAAAGAAGAAATGCAATTCTTAGAATCATGTGTTTTAGAGGACTATCAAAACATGTGTTTGTTCATGGATTACGAAGCACTTGCAGGCAACATTATGAGCGATGAAATCGCGAGCTTGGACTTGTGTCATTAACTGTAACTTTTAATTTATCGACCACTCATTAAGGAAATTAGCTATGAATATTGAAGGCGCAATTACTGATTTAGCACCAATCAATCGTACAGACGATAAAGGTGTGCCACTCCCAACAACCGCAGAGTTTAAGCTACACACGAAAAACCCTGCACAAATTCTGTCGGTAAAAGTCTCTGCTGACCAATATGCAGACGGCACATACAAGCAATTAGAACAAATGCAATCTGACCCGAATGGTTGGGGCTTAAAACCTGTTTTACTCAATATCGAGTATTACGAAGGTGCAAACGTTGCCCGCCAGATGGACTGGAAAGGTTTCCGCTTACACAGTCTACCAGCTGAAACAAAACAGGTTAAAAACTAACTATGGGCGAGAACAAATACATTGCTATTTGTCCCGTTGCGCCTGTAGAGAAACAGTGTCCGGTGGAATTGGAGGTGGTTGCAATGCCCCTTCCCGTTCCGCTTGATTGGGACACCTTCAAAACTGAAGTTGCTCCTTCAATCATCGTCGTTCTTCTTACCGCTTATGGTTGGAAGAAATTAAACAAAATGGTTTGGAATAGATAAGGAACTTAACCATGAAAACAAACATTCTTAAAAACAAGCTTACTAAAGCGGGAATTCTAACTGCACTTGCTGCGGCCTCTGGCTCTGCTTTTGCGGAAGCTGCACCAGAAGTATCGGCTGCAACTTCGAGTTTTCAAACATTCTTCACTGATAACGCGAATTTAATCGGTGGCGTTTTTCTAGCTGCTGCTTTTGTGGCTGTTGGCTGGAAATGGCTTAAAGGCACAACCTTTAGCTAATGTTTATCACATTAGACACAGTGCTAATTGTCTCCGGACTTTTAGCACTTTATATCCTTTTCGATGATTAAAAACTAAGGCGCAATTATGCGAATACTAATATTTATATTGGCGCTAATGAGCGCCTTTTTTGTTTCTAATGTTTACTCAATCGAGTCAACTAAACTAGATATGGAAAATTTGAAACACCCTAAATTTGAATACATTGGTAACTGTAATTATTACGGTATATTTAATAAAACCAACATTCCTTTAGGTGCTTGCGTCAAACTTATCGATGACCATTATAAGTCAAGGAATGGCGATAATGCAGGCGATGCTTTTTCCTCTCTTATTGGTCAGAGCTCAACAGGGCCAATCTACAATATTTATTCGAGCTTTAAAACTTGCGCTACGTGTAATTATGTCAAAGTGGAATTGGGGAACTGGACACAAATAGAAGGTGAGCCATCTTGCCCGCCTGAATCTTTCCCAATGTTTAAATACGAAGTCTTTGAAGCAGATGGCACATTAAAATGTGCTCGCGAAAAATTACCTGATGATTGCCCTGCTGGATACCACTCCTTAGCAGCTTCGAAAGCCATTTCTGGTGGTGATGAATGTATGCCAAAAGCTTGTCCAGCAGCTGGTTCAGGAGAAAACCTTTCATCTTCACCTATGACTGGTGGTATTCCATTTTCTGGCGGTGGCATGTATTGCAATGATGGTTGTGCATACACTGTTGAATCGAGTCAAATCACATCAAAGAGTTATGCAGTTGGAACTAGTCAAGGTGCAGCATGTGGCACCAAACCTTACGATAATTTCAAAATGGCTGATGATGGTGAGGATTTAAAGTGCAATGTGACCACCAATGCAGATGGTGTTTCCCTTATGGCCTGTCCAGAGTCAACAGCCACGACTCCTGAGGTTGACCCTCATAATAATGATGATGCCAAAGTTGGGGAGGATAAAAAACCTGACTTGCCTAAGGAGTCTTGTGACCCTGCGGATGCTAGCTGCCAGATGAAAAATGTTGAAGCTGAAATCACCAACTCAACAAATGACCAGATTGAAAACGATAATGTATTACACAACAAAAAAATTGATGCCGATGTTGAAAACACAAAAGCTGTAATCAATTCCATGGATTCAATAGGCACGATTCTTTTCATGGCCGATAAGAAATCCGATATTAATGCTGCGCAAACTGTTGGTAAATTGCAGGGGGTTATTGATGCAATTAATGGTTTAGAGGGGAATGGTACTGGAACTGGCGGCGGTGGTAATGGCTCTGGTGAAGGCAACATTGGCGGCGAAGACTGTGAGGGAACAATCGAAGAATGTGCAGGCATTGGTAATGGTGACGGTGTAGAACTCAGTCATGAAACCCGAAATTTAGACCAGTACGCACAAAAGTATAACAACTGGCTACCTAATGCCGAGTTACCTCCAGAAAAATGTATCACACTCACTAACGGCAAATCTCTTTGTTTTAGCTTTCAATATTTTATCGTTTTCTTTCAGGCTATATCTGGGTTAATCGTTCTTAGCTCTTTGATTCATAGCGCTTCAATAATTGCGAGGTCAGTATAATGCCATTTCTAATTCAAGCCTTTTTCACTGCACTAGCTACCCTACTTCCCAGCCTTGTAGCCAAGGTTCTTGTAGGTCTCGGTTTTGGCTATGTTACTTATGAACTCGGTTCATTCGGTATTGATTATATCTTTAATCTCATTGTTTCAAATGCGGCCACGCTACCAATTGAAGTTATTGCTGTTTTCAATTACGCAAAATTAGACCAAGCAATTGGGTTTATGCTTGGCGCTTATGCTGCGGCACTCACAATTCGGGGCTTAACGTCTGGCGGCTCAGTTACAAAAATGAAATTGGGAGCACCTAACTCATGATTTATTTACGAACGGGTGTCCCAGGTGCAGGCAAAACATTAAATACGTTGAAAGAAATTTGCCAAGACCCAGCCGTGACGCAAAAAGAAAAGTTCTATAACAACATTAAATGTTTCTTACTCGACTTAGATTTCTTAAATAGTTTTGCGGGTTGGTTCTATGGTTCGTTCTATCCAACAGTCCAACAAACTAAAAAAGGATCTCGTTATTCTAAGATAATAAAGAAAGCGCATGAACAAGGCAGGTTAGTCGAGCTAACTGACGTTCCTTGGTTAGCACCTTCGTTTAAGTTATACGATGAACAAGCCGCTATTACGCTGTTTGTTAATTGGTGTCGCCGTTGTTATCCAAAACAAAACTTAGCAGGTTTAAATACCTATATTGCTGAGGCCGAACAGCCAACCATTGAATCCATTAAGCTGCTTAACTATCACTGGACAAAAGTAGATGACCCAACGCAATGGTTCGATTTACCCAATGGCTCTATTAGTGTATTCGATGAGTGTCAGGATTACTTTTCACCAATGGCCAATAGCGCTAAACGGCCAGTCCATTACACAAGGTTTCAAACACATCGACATTCAGGTGTCGATATACACCTTGTAACTCAGCACTACACCTTTTTAGATAACGTTATTCAAAAGTGTACCAACTCCCATATTCATTATTTTAGACCAATGGGTGGCTCTGCGATTACACGCTTTCAACGTGATAAACAATTCAATACCGATTACAAAGGTGACTTAGAGAAATGCGCAACTAAACTAATGCGCCGAGATGCTAATTTTTACGGTGTCTATTGGTCAGCAGATGAACATACAGCAAAGTTTAAATTACCACCAAAGGCGTTTTTGTTTCTCTTAGCTGTCCCAATATTTATTTATCTTTTTTATACCTTACTCGGTAGCTTAGGGCTGAGCAGTTCAGAAGAACCCGAAACGGCCAGCACACCAGAACCCAAAAGTGCAGATGTAAAACAGCAAACACAACAACCGACTGTTAAACCAAAATTAGATTTAACGTATAAGCCACAGAAATTTGAGCATCCACTAAACGAAATATGTGATGACTACGAATACGGTGGCTATGTGCTTAAAAAGAAACATGGCGTTGTCACTGTTGAGCATTACATTAACTGCGTCACTGGTAAGAACGTTGAAAGGAAAAACACCTCAATTTTTGGTGATGATGAAAATCAAACCGAGAAATCCGAAATTGTATCAGAACCCGAAGTAATAGCGCTTAGCTCAAACTATTTAGAGAAAATCGGTTACTCGATATACCTAACAGAAGATTTACCAATCTTAAAATTTTCTGACAAAAACATTTTCCTTAGACAGTTTTAACTAAGCAACACAAAGGCAGAAAGGCGAGCTTCGAGCCTCTGCCTTGTGTGCTTAGAAACGTCAACCTATTACATGTCACTGGTGACACTATGACTAGAAATCAAAAATACGAACAGAAACAAAAGTCTAAAGGCTTAAAGAAAGTAACCCTTTGGATTCCTGACGAATCAGAGATTGAAATCAAACAGATGATAGAGTTTCTGATTGATAACCCTGACCACATTCCTTTTATGGCAAGGAACGTTAAAACAGGTCGTATGAAAAAGGCCATATAGTGGTACGTAATTTTTTACGTAACATTTTAATCAGTACGTAATAATGAACTTGATTATTACGTACCAGTCACCTTTGTGTCTCCAGTTCTTGGTGGATGGCGAAGCCATGTCATACATTCCAGAAAATCAACATTTCATCGAGAATCTGTTTCCATTTTATAGACTGTTTATTATGGTCGGGTATCAATTCAGTGAGAAAGCCAATCGCACTCACTGCCCTAGTCTGTCTTTGAAAAAAGTTGATTGCCTTCTGATAAACCAAAAAGAGTTAAATGGAGTGCGCATTGTGATTTTAACAAAAAGGAGTAAATCACAATGAGCAACTTTAAATTGCAGTTCGTTACGCTATTCGGTTATGACTATGCAAAAGGAGCTAAAGAACTCGGAGTAAGTGAGCGACAAGTAAGGAGATATGTAAAAGCGAACAAAGCCAGTAAACCAGTCGAAAAATTGATTTGGATAATGTATCGCGGCTATTTGCCAGACACTGGCCCTTGGGCAGAGTGCAGCATTTCATACCATAACAATGTTATGACTACGCCTTGGGGTAAAGTAAAGCCATCAGATGTACAATTTGTTTATCGATATAAATGGTCAGCAAAGGAGCATGAGTCTATGTATAAAAAGCTAAAATCCGAAACAAAAGTTCAAGACAAATATTTATTTGATCTTCAGGATAAATTACTAGATATTGTAGGTGAAATATCAAGAAAGACAGGAAGTTAGTCTTTATTATTTTTTAAATTTATAGAAGGAAAATAAATAGCATGAATGAAGAGCAAGCAAATGAAATTATAAAACTTTTAGAAAATATCTCTTCGAAATTAAATCAGCTTGAGAGAGTTGAATCCCATTTGATGGGTTTAGAAAATGACGTTGAAGATATTAAAGAAATTTTAGATAAAACGTCTTAAACTTTTAACAAATAAGATTATCAGCAAGGGCGTGATATGAATTTTAATGACTTCAAACTATACCTCATCATCGTCTTTGCTGGTGCTACTCTTTGGTTTGCTAAAGAGGCCTATGAATACAATAAACTTAAAAATTATTTAAGTGATATCAAAAAACACCAAACAGTTATTAAAGACTCCAAATTTTTAACATTTGAACAGCAGTTAGAAGTTGCGATGGCACGTCAGAAAAAATTGCAAATTGAGTCCAACCAAATAAAAACTGATAAGTACATGCAAGAATTACATTCTAAATACACAAAAGAAGAATATGAAGAAAAGCTTATTGTTTGCAATTATTTCACTGAGTTATATAAAAAAAATCGAACAAAAGAGAACGAATCTAAGTATGTCAAAGCCTGTGACCCAATGTATCACTAAGCCAAGCTGTCAATATTGACAGCGGACATAACTACATAATAAAAAAGGGCTTTTCGCCCTTTTCTTAATTTTTACGTACCGTAATTTATG
>NZ_JAJJZF010000033.1:0-39083 GCF_020966275.1 Pseudoalteromonas sp. MB41
GCACAGCAAAGCCTACAGTCGATAGAGCGAATGCGTGCGTTAGCTGAAAAGCAGAAACGGCAGTTGGCGAATCAAATCAGAGGCTTGTTACTTGAATTTGGAATTGTAATCAAGCAATCAGAATGCGCGTTTAGGCAGGCTATCCCTGAGATTTTAGAAGATAGCGATAATGGGTTAACCGCTGGTTTAAGGCAGTGTATAGCGCAGTGCTATGAATTATTTAAAGCCCAATCAACATTAAAAGAAACATTAAATGAGTTACTGACAGGCTTAGTAAAACAAGATGAGCAATGTGAACGTGAGCCAAGTTAAGAAAACTAAATAATAAAAATCGCGAAAAATACGGGATAGGCTGGGATGACTTGGGATTTAGTGGGACAGTATTTTAAATAGTATTCAAAATACTGAAACTCCACTGCTGTGATAATTAATGCTTTATATTGTGGTTGCCTTGTTGATACTTATCTAAGTTATCAACCATTAAGTCTATCACTCCATCTAAACTAAATAGGTCTACATAAGGAACAAAGAGCAAAGGTTTATTTTTATTTAGTACGCCAGGCAAATTCCTATCTTTAATCTTCATACCTGTAATGAATATTTCAACAAAGAACCCTTCAAACATAAAACAGACGGTAATAGAGCCTTTTCTTACGGTATCTAATCTGCAGAAAGGAGCGCAGATAATTTCTTTAATAGACTCATCACTAAAGCCTTTCTCATTACTCATATCAACTACTCTGCTCAGTTTTATATGAAACTCAGAGCTAGGTAGCTTACTACTATCATTGAAGACTCTCTTTAAAAGCTTGTGATGTGCTTTAATTATCCTAATACCAGAGTATGCTTTATGAGAAGACAAAGCGGCTCTGTAATAAACAGATAGGAAGTATTTTATAAGTTTGCTCTGATCAATGTTGTTGAATGAGATACCTCCTGAAGATTTTACGAAACCTTTTTGTCCTCTTAAAACAGTCAAAGAGTATCTTTCAAATTCAATATTTAGAAAATGCTCACATTCTTTACAAAGTTGAGGTTCTGCCCAGCTATCACTTGAATATTGTATAGGTTTGTCATCCTTCGAAAGAAAAATCCCTTTACCTGACATTGTTTTGAATAGCTTTTTAAATACTGCATTACCTATGGCGTGTGATTTTTGAAGTTCCCTTTGCTGTTCGCACAATTTACATTTGCCTAAAGTTTTCATTAATGTCCTTATTTATTGAAATAGATTACAGAGAAAATAAATGCGAAAACTATAGCGATGCTAAAAAATATGCGTAGATATTCACGCTCTTTTTCTTCTGTTTCATTTTCAATTCTTAGAGTATCAGCTTCTATTGCTTTAGCTTTAGCATTGTACATATCTGCCTGAGCATTCAGTCGTGCTATATGATCATTGACGATTTCATCATGAATAGCCATGAACTCTGAGGCTTCTTTTGAAGACATTGTTGCTTTGACTTTCTCTAAAGTAGCCAAATGATCTTGCTCTAGCTGTGCTTGCAATTCAGGTTCTGTTTTATTGAATAGTTCAATATAGTTCTGAGTAAATTGTTTAGTTAGTTCTGCATTCATGATCTTCCCCTGTTCAATGCGGTCATATAAATGTACCACTTGAATAAAAAAACAACAGGGAAAATTCAGGTTAACTTTTGCTATAAAAAAGCCCCTTGCGGGGCTAATTGGTTGGTTAGAACAGTTCAGGTTGTATGCGTTTTGATTCAGCGGCATGTATGGCCCGAACAATTTGGTAGATGCGTTGTTCAGAATATCCATATTTCTTAGCAAGCTCTGTGTGATTATTACCGCGAAAGTCTTGGTAAATTTGGTTGTGCTTAAGTATGGCATCAAGCCCAACACCTTTAGGGATATAAACACTCATACCACCACACTGGTGGCGAAAGTCATCGACTATTAACGTTGCCAATTTTGTAGCTTGTTCTTCATCGACTTTATTCTCTAAAAGCTTACGTTCTATCGAGTCAAGGAGTACTAATAGAGTTTCAGCTGTTTGCGCTTTGCCACTCATGTTACCTCCGGTATTTTGCTATATTCTCTTGCCACTTGCGGGTTGACTCTTCTAACGTTTCTGGTCGTTCGGTTCTTACTTCGATTGACTTGTTAGCAGATACAACGGTTTGCTTAGGGTGGCTCTGAATAAATTTTTGCTGCTCAGTCTCAAGCACCTTTTTAAGGTAGGCATGATCATCACCCATACGTCGATAGCCATTGCGTTGCCAATGATCACGAATACTCGTAACGGTAATGTTTAATGACTGGGTGAATACTGCTAAATCAAACTCTTTGGTTAGCTCAATAACATCTTTGCTAATTTTTAATTGTCTAGCGCTCGATAGGTCTGACTTATCAGGCGTAAACAATTGAACATAATTAGCAAGCGCAGCACTTGCTTGACCTGGTAATGCTGTATAAATGCAAAGCAGCTCGTCAGATGCTTTATTAATAGCTACTGCAAATATATCTAATAGACCACGACAATGTGGGCATTTAGCGAGCTTTTGCATTACTTACCCCCTTTATGTCATCTGAAGACTTACCAAAACGGCGAATAAACTCGTTGCAGTCTTCATAAGCTTGTAGCAAGTCTAAATAGCGAACACGCTGCATGTGTGTAGGCATATTTAAACGGCTAGCTTGTAACTTGGTTTGAATGGCAAACATTTCGCTAGGTTCGTCAAGCTCATCTGTTTTTAGCTCTTTGTAGTAGCGTAAAACAGCGGGGATCTTAACCATCATTGCTTGTTTCATTAAGCGTAAGTGGTAGCGTTTAAGGCGCTCAATTAACTGGTTAGCTATTGGTACCATCCAATCTAGTCGCTCAATCTCTTTGCCATCATTTAAGCCTTTTGATTGCTTAGCAGCCCACTTTTCAAGAGCAATGTAACTCCCGTTCTCGATCAACTTATGGGCTTTCATTACCGTCCAAACTTGACCAAGCTTTTTAAGTAATGGCTCTTTATCAAGTAATGCCTGGTCAACTTTACGGCGAACAGGTTTTTGCTTTTTAAAGCCGAGCTTTTCCATGCCTTTGATTACTTTGTCTAACTGCTTTTTATCCATTTGAGTGGTGCTGTCACAACCAGCCCAAGCTTTTAAGTTAGCGCGATATACATCGTCTTCCATATTCAGATCACGCTTAGCAATTTGGATTAATTGAATTAACTTTTTCATGATGCAGACCTTACTAGTGCAACTGCATCTAGATTCCTAACATATAAACGTTTTCTATATTCGATAGAGCAAGTGCCTTTAACTTCATCTATCTGCAGGACTTTGCCTTCTTTTTTGGATATGTGATAACTACGACCAGTTTGTCTACTCGTAACGAATGAAACCTTGTCGCCTTTATTTATAGTATTCATTGGTCCTCCAAGGCCGCCCGAAGGCGGCTAATCGTTAAGCAGATTGGTTAATGGGTTGATGCACTGCTAAGGTTTCCTCTTTAATAAACTCAACCTTTGATCCTGCATTATTGATTTTGGCTTTGTTAAAGCTATTCAAAGCCTTCTTGTATGATGGCGATGTGACCATAGGGTAACCATTCACACGCACTCTAAATGTTTCAGTACTCATGCTGGTTGCTCCGTTTCAGTTAGGTGCTCAATAGGCACATGAACAGGTTTAATAAAGAACTGTTCTTTTTGGTTAAATGTGATGCCTGGAATATCTTTAATTTTTTCACGGTGCTTGATAAGACCAGGCTTATTAACGGATGTTTTAACGCTTAGTAGATCTGATAGCTTAAGTTGTTCTTGTAGCTTTTTAAGAGCGTCAATCACATCTTGGCCGTTCTTTACTGTTACTGATAACGGTGGTGTGCGAGTGCCAATTTCGCCTACATCAAATACACGCGACTTTTTACCTGCAGGTACTATGTCTTGCTGGTTTGCGGTAAAGAAAATTTGTGCTGATTTACTCAGTACTTTAATTTCGTTGTTGATCGCCGTTGTTTTATCTTTTAAAGACGCTTTGGCATCTTCAATAGTTTGGTTCGTGTGAGCTGTGGCAATTTCTAGTTCGGTTTGCAATTGGCCAATCCGAAAAATCGTTTGCTCAAGTTCTTCTGAGCTGCTCACAGACAGCATATCGTCTGACTTTACGCGGCGGTTTGGTTGTTTAGCCATGGCTTTCATCCTTCATATTATGGATTTGGTTTTCAAGTTTGTGGGTCGCATCTTGCAATTGCGCTAAGGTATTAAGCGCATCTTGCTTACGGCCCGATAAAATCTCGCCATTAACCAGCTCAGTAAGTTGTGCAATGGTATAAATTGTTGGCGCGGTAGAATGGGTAAAACGTTGAGTGCTTATTTGGGCTGTTGCACTATTCATGGTTACTTCCTCAAGCTGCTTTTTCTTGAAGCCAGGCACGCGCATCTTTTATAACTTGTTGTGCGTCATCGCCTGTGAATGGCAAACCAATATCACCAATAACAGCTTGGGCTTTTGGTGTTAGGTTCTCGATAGTTACGCGGGTAGTCACTTCAAACTGAAGCAAGTACTTTGCACGTTCCTTATCTGTTTCTAACTGGCTTAATAGTGCTTTGTTAAGCTTAGTAATTGATAAATAGGCCATGTTAAGCTCCTAAGTTGTGGTTTAGTTTCTGCTGCTCTTGTCCGTTAACAGGACGATGCAAAGACTCTTTTTTACCTGCGTTGATGCCGTCAATAATTGCGCGGCTAGTATTCGCTTTTTTGCCACGCTTTAACGGTGAGCTGCTACTGAGGTCTGGGAACTCTTGCGCCATATAACGCTCAATAATGCTGGTTTCTTTTTCGCTAAGGGCGAACTCTTCAATGGTGCGAGCAATACCAAACACCCAGCCTTCAGCAAAGCGATCGCCTCGAGCTACTTTAGTTGCACGCTTACATTGTTTAGGTTGCTGCTTTACATATTCTTGGCGAGTTTGTTTTAGCTTGCTCCAAAGTACCTCGTAGCAATATTTAGCAAGTTCTGGTTGCGGGTTAATACCAATAAATGAGACTTCTGAATTGCTAAACAAACTTGACGACATTACAAAGCGCACACCCAATACACGCTTGATTAAATGCAATAAAGCAGCGTGGTAGCTCACTACTTTTCTGCAATCCGTTTCAACGCGTTCATGCTGTACATAGCTAAAATCAATGTCGCTTTCGCTAATCTTATGTTTGCGCATTAAGTTTTGTGCTTGGCGCATAGCCGCAGCTGCTTCGTGCTCATTGGTTGCCTGTTTGGCAAGCGCTAAACACTGACGAACTTTTTTAAGAATGCGTCTATCCATTGCTAACACCTGCTTGCAACTTTTGAAAAATGGCACTTACGTACTTTGCCTGGTGAATTGCATCATCAAGCGCATTGTGGCGGGTACCTTCAAAAGGCATTTCTGTTTTAGGATCGAAGTTAAAAAGACGGCGGCCTAAATCAACAATGGTGCGTACATCACGGTCATTTCTAAACTGCCATGGAGCTTGCATTCCACACGCTTTATAGGCATTACGAATAATAGTGTTATCAAACGTTGCGCCATTCCCCCAAATATTGCGGGTGTCTATGTCTTCAATTTGGCTTACCCATTGGTCAAACTCGCCTAGGGCTTCAGCAAGTGGTAACACATCATGAGTAAGTAACTTTTGGCGTGCTTCATCATCTTGCTTTAACCACCAAAGCACTGTATCAGCATCCATTTCACTTAGGCTCGCTGAGCTGGTTAAATCAATACTTACTTCAAAGCTAGCGCCAATATCGCCAGTCAAGGGATCAAAAAAACAAGCGCCAATACTGACAAGAGCTGCATTTGAACCTTTGCCCATGGTTTCTACATCGGTCATCACATCATGCATAACTAAACCCTCACGTATTCTTCAGCTAACTCAGCCGTAATGCGCTCTTCACCTACATCAGCGGCTTCGTTCATTAGGTTTTTCATTAGCGTGTTAACGTTGAGTGGATAACTCATATCAACCATTTCGTCCGGACGGCCTGTTGTGCGGCCAAATTTACGAATACCACGCAGCGCTTGTTGCATTTTTTCGATAGCGGCAGGCTCTATCACTTTTTCTGGTACCAGATTGGCGGCTTTGAGTTTGTGATCGATGTACTCTTTTAACTCGGTGCCAAGCGGCGGCACTTGCAGCTTATTTACACGGTATGCAAATTCGCGCACGTTCATTGAGTTAAGTACTTTGTCGAGTTCGGTTTGGCCGATGATGCAAATGCCAATTAACTTAGTGAAACCTTCGCTCAGCTCCCACAGCACTTTTAATTGCTTAATGGTTTCTTCATCTAAGCGGTGGCCTTCATCAATAAGCAAAATGTGACGGTTGCCAGCGTTGCAGCTGCGCGTTAGTTCTTCACGAATAATTGCATCACGGTCTTCGCTACTACGTGGCAACTTAGAAATGTTCAGCTCACGACAAATAGCCTCACTTATGGTGTTTGACGCTATTTGTTTTTTATCGATACGGGCAGGACGAATAACGCGAATGTTTGGATGCTTTGCGCGTATTTCTTCAATGGTAAAGTTCATCATCACCGTTTTACCACTGCCGCACTCACCGACAATCGCCATTAAGGTACCAACTTTTGCACAGTTGATAATTGACTCAATTACATAACGTTGCTGTGTGCCTAAGTAAACGTGGTCAATGCTGTAAATCTCGTTATCCCATGGGTCGCTAAGAACCTTAAAATGTTGTCTTGCTCGTGGTGTAAGCATTTTTGCCTCCGGTGTTTCAAATACAATGTGCCCGTTAATTGAATCTTCATGACCAATAATCAGGCGTCTGGTTTTATTGCTATGCTTCCACTGGCTGCCAGTGGTTACTGCATTGCTGTGTGGATCATCCAAATAGATTTGGTAAACGTTGCTTTCGGTTACTAAGCCATTCTCAATTGCATAGCGCTCAAGGCCGCGTTTAACCGCTTCGCGGGTTTTTTCGCGTTTAGGAAATTCAGACTTAGTCACAATTTTGTTCAGCGTTGCTTCGCTGGTTTTTACATCTGCATATAGGTCTAACCACTGCACTAACTGCTTGTAAGTGATATTGCGGTTCGCCATCATGCGGCCTAGTTTTATTTTCCAGGTCTTTTGGCTGATCTTCTTTTTGTGCTCATTCGGTTCGTTCATGCCACCTTCCTGTATTGGTCTGGATAAGTGGCAAGTACGCGCTCAAAAAATTCGTCGCGTTCTTTTTCGTCATTGAAAATGTACTGGCCTTTTTCGTCGGCAAGTTCAGTCCAGCGCTTTGCATCAATAAGCTTTACATGCACCATGTACACTGTGCGTGTACGGCCAGATACAACGTTAAACGGTGCGCGCTCTGCTTTGCGTAGTTGATGTTTTTTACTGCATCCCATGGTGGTTCTCCTAACGGGTAAAATTAACCACGTTTAAGTGGTTTGGTTTGTCAAAGGTTGCTAGCTCGTCAAGTAAGCTAGGTAATTGGCTTGCCTCGATACTGCGATCAGCAAGGTATGTTTTTTCTTCAGGGGTAATTGGTGTGCCGCGCTTGGCCACAATGGCTTTGCGTAAAGCAACACCGCTTAATCGGTTAGTTGGTTGCTGCAGGCCTGTATCAACTTGCTCACCACGAACACGCATAAAGTCCGGTGTTTGCAGTTCGTTTAAATGGCTATGCGCATCGAGTGCACCACCAAAAGGCACCGCTTTTTTGCCGCGTTTGGCTTTTGCTATTTGCTCATCGCTCATGCCAGGGTAAGCATCACGCTCAGCTTGTTTACGAGCAGTATCAATGGCGGTGTCTTTAGGCGCTTTCATTTGTTCGCCAATCACAGCCCCAGTAATATCAAAGCCAGCTTCATCAACTTCTATTGGTGCAACAGTGTGTATTTGCTGCTCGCCTTGATACTTGCAGTACACTAAAATTTCGCCACGCTCAGAGAGCGCCATAGGTAGCACAAGTACTTTTAGGCCTTTGTAAATACCAACCAAACCATCAAGCGCATATTTTTGGCTGCGTTTAACAGTAGGGTGTACAAAGGTGATCGATAAATCGGGTTTAACCGTGCGGGTTTCTTCTTTATGAGTAAGCAACCAACGACAAATGTCTTCACTTGGTAGGTCACGTACTTTGCCGTGTGCCATACGTTTCATCCAAAACTCATAGCGGCCTTTACCATGGCGGCTGTGTTTTGCAGAGTAATTTGGTATTTGGTCGGCGTTGTAAGCGTTTTGCCATGCAATAACACGTTCGTTTAGTTCTGCTACGCTGTTTACAGGCTCAAACATCAAACGTGATTCAAATAGCTTCTCAACTAAGTTGTTCGCGTTTTCTACTTGGCCTTTAGCGCGAGCACGGCCCACTTCATGATCAATTACATCAACACTCAGTGCATCAAGTGCACGAATAACAGCCCCAGCGGTGTTTGCTGAGCCTTTATCCATTACTAAAATGTCGGGTAAACCACGCATTGGGCACTTTTCATCATTGTGTAAGCCCCAGCACCACAGCAAAAAGTCATATAGATTTGCCATGGTTTCCCCCGCGCTTTCGTAATAACGAACACGAACTGCACCAGAGTAATGATCGGTAAGAACATAGCGCCATACGCGTAGGTTCTTTATCTTTTCGAGGTTCTCTGGCTTGTTTTTATAAAACTCGTCATCGCTCATAAAGCGCTGAACACGGCCTTTTTTGCCACCAGGAGGGTAGTAAATTAAGCATAAGCTCGGATCTACTTGGTGTACGTGGTTTGGATAAAGGCTACGTAACTGCACATGTGCTGTGCTTTGGTTAAGCATTCTTGCTGTGGCGTTTTGCTCACGTAATAACTTACGCACTGTGCTTGCGCTTTTAAACTCACAGCCATTGGCCGCTAAAATGCTCATAGCATTTGGCGTTTCTACGATTTGCTTGCCATTTTTACGGCTGCCTACAGCCAACATGGCTTTTAGTTTATCGAGACTTTCAGGGTCTTGGCTGCTTTGGCCTTTGTCAGCTCGCGCTTTACGGCCACTGCTGTAACCGAGTTTTGCTAACTCACGGTAGAAGGCATCTTTACTTAGCCCTAGGCGCTCTTTAGCTTCAGCTAAAATCTTGCCTTTTTCGCCGTGCTTAGCGTTTTCGATTCGCTGTTTAAAACCAAGTAAAATATCGTCAGCCATGATGCTTACTCCTCGTTACTCATGGCGCTGTCGTTTAGCTCTTGCAATACATCAAGGCTTGGGCGCATTTTTGGTAGGTAGCCCTCAAGAATGCTTGATGTTTCAAGCCAAGATTGCGCAAAATCTTCTGCTAAGGTCTTAAAGCTATGCAGTAAACCAGCGGCAAGGTGCTCAACAACTTGTGGCGATAAATCATCGTTATCTAAAAAGTGATCACGTAAGGCGATTAAACGGCTAAGTGATTCAACAGCATTGCTTTCATACTTAGTGGCTTCAAATAACAGGTGTTTAGTTTGGTCTTTCCAGGCATCGGCTTTGAACTTGGTGCTTTCAAGTTCTGTTTGATAGTCCATGGCTTTCATTTGGTACTCGTCGCGCATACGAATAGCCACTTGGCGCTGTGAGTCTACCTCTTTGGTTTTTAGCTTCTCGGCATCTAACTCTTTTTTGTGCTGCGCTTTTAGGTCATCGATTAAGTCTTTTACCGCCTCTTTATCACCGATTTCTACCGCCTCAGATTCGATAACTAGCGCTTGTTCATCTGATGGCAGTTGGCGCAGAGCTTTTAAATCGCGATAGCCTAAACGCATAGCTTGTGCTTGTTCAAAGAACGCCTCACCAAATTGAGAAAGGTTTAATAGACGTTCATCAACACTCTTGCGACTCATCCCTAAGATCTTTTCGCAACATTGATCCCAAGTGGAAACGGTTTCCAGTTTTCCTGATTCGCCTTTATAAGTTAAACCCTTGTAATTCTTAGAGTCTTTAACTTGTTGTAAGATCTTTAATTCGGAAACCGTTACCAGTTTTCCAATAAAGTTGAATGCTTGAATTTGTCCAAGTTGCATTAACGCATCTTGCTTTGAGGCAAGCACTTGTGTGGTTTCAACTGTGATTTGTTGTTCTTGGGGTGATAATTCGGTTGTCATACGATTGCTCCGTAATTTTTACGATCTTGTTCGAGTTGCATAGCACGCTGATTGATGGCCAGTTGTGCACTGTTGGCGATGGTGATAAGAGCCGGACCCAAACGAACTTTGTTTTGGTCCCATGGGCAGTGCTCTGCAAAACCTGCATGGATCAGATTTTTAATAACTGACGTTGCTTGTGGTTGGCTGATACCCATACGCTTGGCTAATTCGCCAGGGCGCATACCATCGGCTTCGTGACCACTTAACGCCTTAATAGCGTTCAAACCACGTTGCATGGTGGATGATAGGTACTGTTCGCTCATGCTGGGACCTGCTGAGTTTGATAAAACTCTTTTAGCTCTCTTACACAGCTTGGACATGCACTATCTATGTCGATATGGCTAGTTTTAACTTGTCGCCAACCCATGTAGTTAGCCGCTGCTATAAAGGATTTGTTAGGTATGGTGCCGTGCTCAGTGCGCTTACAGCAGTTGCACTGCAAAGTGAACGTTGACACCTGTATATCAAGCTGCTCAGTGGTAATAGGCTGAGTTAGTAAATTCATGATCTGTATTCCTTTTGGGCTATGGCCTTTAGCTGCTCCATCGTCATCAAAAACACCGTTTTAGTGCTTTGTGGGCGAAATTTAGGCGGTTTTTGGTCTTTGATAGGGGCAGTTTTCATGGCATTTACTCTGTGTTAATTGACCGCTGAAGGGTGATCAGCTTTGGCTTGGGTTAGGAGGTTTTTGGCTTTGCTTTGCAGTTCTTCGGCTTCGAGTTGGTAGCGGGCTGCTTGTTCTAGCATTTGCCCACGTTCATCAAATACACGGTGCAAAATTGGTTTTAATAACTCATTGGCAATACTGACATTGCCCACAGCCCAGCAAAATGCTGAAAGGTATTCCATAGGCATTGACTGCTCAGAACTGGGCGCTAACCACTTATTTAATTTACCCGCATTAATGACGGCATCACCTGCTAGGGCATCGTTCATACGGTCAGCGATGCGTGGGCGTGAATAGCCAGAATCTTGAATGGCTTTGTTTAGTGCTGCTAAATACAAGTACCGTACATCACAATTTGGTGCTTCTTCTGCGTTTAATATGCTGTTTGAGTTCATGGTTTGTTTTCCTCTGTGTTTTGAAAATAAAGAAATTTTTAGGGTTAAAATTACCTAAACCTTTCCCTGTTCTTTTTTAACTGGCGACCGATAATGAGTTGTGTGCAGGAGGGATGGGCTGTCCCTCGCGTAACGCGGTAACAATTTGAGAGGTCCTTTTAGAACGATCTTTAGGACCTCTTTTATTCGGAGAAAAATATGGCTCTACATCCCCAAATACTTCTTCAAGAGGAAGGTCAAGGCATTTACAAATTGCCTCTGCTACTGGCTTTGAGTAAGTCTCACGTCTTGAAACTCTTGAAACATGACTAGAGGTTAATTTCAGTGCTGCAGCAATATCTGAAAAGTTGATATCTTTCAGCTTCAATGCCTCTCTGATTTGTTCATGACTGATAGCTTTTTTAACCATAATTCTGTAACCTTTTATAGTTGGTGAAAAATATATTGTTCGTATTTAGTGTGCGTTTTAATTTAAGCGAACAATAAAATGATTGTCAACAAAACATTTTAAAAATTACTGTTACTAAAAAATGGTTGACTAAACATTATGGTGTTCGATAAGGTAGATTTAATTGATACCGAAGCCGTTATTGAAAGGCTAAAAGTTAAACTTAATATCCACAGCAATAGACAGCTGTCGTCCGAATTGGGGATGTCAATCAACGCTATAGCTCAAAGTAAGGCTAAAAATACTTTGCCTTACGGGCCAATAGTTGAATATTGCGTAGATAAAGGTTACGACTTGAATGAAGTTTTTACTGGTATTGGCACGGGATCAATTGTCCAAAAAGCCGCAGCCCCCACAAGTGATGATGCTTTGCGAGCATTAGATATGGTCGAAAAGATATTAGAACGGGAGTTGTATAGTAGAAATTTGCCAGCGGATAGATTATTAACAGTGGCCAACAAGTTACGCCCAGTGTTAATAAAGGCCTGCTTTGAAAATGATTTTTGCGAACCACTTGTTGAAACTATGGCAAAGGGGGCGCTAACGTTGGCATAAATGGAGTTTTACCCAATGTTAAAAAGTATTGTACTTTCAGCCCTAACATTAGCCGCTTTTACCTTTACGAGTGCGACTCAGGCTTTGGAGCCTTTGCCTGATAGAGCGCGTGTTTCATCTATGCAAGCTCAGCTACTGTTGCCAGACAGCAGTAGCTTAAGTGTAGATATGAACTTTGATTGTGGCTCAGCGTTTGAGTCAACAGGGATGATTATTACAAACGAGCGTGGCGCTCAGCTTTTAGCTGCTGCTTACACGCATATGTACGGACAGGAAGCCGGTGAATTTGTGATGCAACAGTGGTACACAAAAAAACACCCTGATGACCCGCGTAAACCGACCTTTCTTATTGTTAAACCCAACCAAAATATTAATTGGGAAAAACCAGCAACGGCTAAAACAAGCCTATTACAAGCGCGAACACTTGATGCTCAAAGTGTGAGTAGTGACGATGCAACCCCTGATTACCAGGCAACGGTTGAGTCGTTCTGTGGTACGCGTAACCACGTACAATATTAATAATTAGGCTCTTATAATAATAAATGGCGCGGCTTAAGCTGCGCCGACCAAGGAGAGGGGCATTGATTATGTCTGTTAAAGCACGTTTATACGGTGGATTACTTTTCATTGTGCTTTGCCTATTTTCAACAGGGGCAAGTGCGCATAGTACACCTAACAACATGACTGAAGTGGTACAGGGCAAGAATGGCTTTATGTATTTTGCTAGCCACGAAGGTCTGTATAAATATGATGGTTATCACTTTGCATTAATTGAGGCGCTGCCAGCACAGTGGGTATATGCGCTTACAATGAATGCAGATAAAAGCATGTTGTATGCTGCAAGTAATGGTCATATTTATGCTTACGATGTTTTAACAGGCAATGTTAAGCAATTTGCCGAAGTAACCAGTAAAGATATGGCTGTAAATGGCCAGCATGTGTACGCCGCTACCTCGAAAGGGGTTGAGGTGTTAAGCAAAAAAAGCGCTGGGAACCTGCAAGCGCTGGTTGGGCAAACTGTGTTAAAAGTGCTATCGCACGATGGTCAAGTATACGCACTAACCAACACAGGGCTTTGGCATTTGAATTTAAACCATCAGCGTCAGCTGATAAAAATGCCCATACATTCAGGGTTAATTGCCGCTGTTGGCGATAGATTATATATAGCCCACGAACAAACCCTTTATAGTTACGACCTCATCACAGAACAAGTTCATAAAACCTCACTTAACACCACACCTAGCGCTATGACCATCTATAAAAATAGTTACTTAGCGATGGCTATGGCAGGTGAAGTTCGTTTGTATTCAACGCTCGATAAACAATTTGTATCGGGTGTTTTGAATAAAAGTAAGATGTTTTTTAATAGTGTTTATGCGGACTCACAATCAAACCTTTGGGCTGTAGCTGATAATGAATACGAGATTATTTCTCAAGATTTGAATCAGTTTAACCTGCCACTGGTGAGTAGATACAACGTGCTAGGTAAAGATAATCAGAGTTTATTAATGGGCACCGATTCGGGTGTTTATCGCTTTGTGCAGCGCCAGTTCGTGGCAATGGACGCGTTAAATAACGCGCTTAGCCAAGAACAAAGCAGTGAAATTACCAGTATTGCCAGTGATAAAGTAACGCTTGTTGGCACTACAAATGGTTTATATGTGTGGCAAAACGAGCAGTTAAGCCGATTGGCGAATGGTTATATTTTAGGTATTGAAAAAATTGCCGGCTGTTGGCTTGTGTCTACCAGTGGCCAAGGCGTGATAGTGATTGATGATAACTTGGCCATTGAAAAAGTGCTGAATGTTGACAGCGGCCTTGCTGCTAATGAAGTACTGGCAACCAATAAGTTTGAGCACTTGCTGTATATAAGTACTAGCAAAGGTTTGAGTGTGTACAACGTTAAAACGGGTAATATGAGCCACAGTCTTACAACTCAAGCAGGCAAAGTAAGTAAAGTGACGATGCTTGATAATAGCGTTTATGTAGCAGCTTATGGTGGTGGCCTGTATAAGCAAACCAATAATGGGTTTAAATTGTTAGTAAGCCCTCGGTTCATTACTGATTTAGCGGTGTTCAATGGCAGCTTGTACATTGCAACTACAAACGGTTTATTTACGCTGGTGGATGAAACGGTTGTAGCCATTCCTCATACTGAAAAACAATACTTTGGCGCTAATAGTTTAATGGCTTATAACGGCGCGATGTATGCGGTGTCGAACAATGGGTTATTAGGTCTGAGCAATACGAACTTGCAAAACGATAAGCCTGTTTTGGTGTCGTCAATGAGTGTGAACGATGCCAGCTTAAATGCATTAAATGATGTACAACAAGCTAGCCAAATGACGTTGCACTTTAGTAATTTTGACTATGCACTTACTCAATATTACGACTATCAATATAGCCATAATGGCGGTGCCTGGATAAACCTAAACGAGCCAGTAGTTCACTTTAGCCAGTTAAACGAAGGTGAACATAGCTTAGTTGTAAGAGCTACGTTAGATGGTAGCCACTTTGTTAAAAGCGCCCCCATAGTATGGAATGTTCAAGGTTCTTTTTATAAAAGCGATGCCTTTGCGTGGGTGTGCGCTGTGGTAGTAGTTTTATTGTTTGTTGCAGTATTTTTTGTGTTTTTGCAACGCCATAAGCAAATGCGTGAAGTATTTAGACGTATGCGTGATACCAAGCAACAAACTGCATTAAGCCAGGGCTTTAGAAAATTGGTGTCGGGTTCGCATTTATGCCAAGGCAATGATTTACAGCTAAGCGATGGCCTGCTGCAGCTGGACGAAGCAAAAGATATTTTATTACCTGTTGTGTTCAGCCATGGAGCGCTGGGCAATACCTCGCTTGAAGATGGCCTTAAGATGCTCTCGGCCAATACATCACTGCAATATAGCCAAACAGAGGTTGAGTTTAATTTAGCGCTTGGAAGCAAAGCTTTACCTGAGAAGCTAAGCCAAGACATTTACGCGTTTATTAATCATGCTTTTATTAATGCGTTGCAACATGCTGAGGCGCGTTACATTGAAGTGAGTGGTAAGCGAAGCAAAGATGACTTTGTGATCACTATACAAGACGATGGTAAAGGAATTGCCTTTCTAGATAAGTTTATGCGCTTTGGTACCGGCCTTGAATCGATGCACGATATTGCCCGTTCGTTAGGGGGTAAACTACGCATTAACCGAGGTATTAAAAATGGTACCGTGGTGCAGTTGAAGTTTGGTGTTAGAGATAGCATTAAACATTTAAAGACAAAAGAAACAGTGAGTTTATGACAGATAAAAAAGAAGAAATTAGTTTTACACCTTTTCCTATCGAAAAGTTGTTATTAGCATTTAGAGCAGAAGGTGAATTAACGTTCGTTGATTCAGCAGATGACTTGAATGTGTTTCCAGAGTTCATTAAGCATTATGATCACGTATTAAAGTTTGTGGGCCAAACACTCGAAAGCATCGAAGCTAAACATAATCGAGTAAAAAAGTTGCTCGATTCACTAGAAGAAAGAGGATTGGTTACTAAATATCGTGTAAGAGAAATGAGATATAGAGGCCAAGTAAATACGTTATTTTTTTTACACTCGTATAACTTCACAGCAGATGGGTTGGAATTGGTTTTAAAACTCGAAGCTCATAACGATGCTGAGCGACGCCATAAAGATTCAGTAAGGATAGGTATTGCTTCATTCTCAATAGCATTTTTGTCAATATTGGTGGGTGGCTACCTGACGAATAAAAACATTGAATTAAGCAAAGAACGACTCAAATTATCACAAGCCAGAATAGAGTCATTAGAAAAGCAGGTTAGTACTCAGCCTGTTGCATCTAAAGAAGAGCTTAAGCAACTGATGCTTGAAGTTATCGAAGAGCAAAAACAAGCTGCTCAGAATGAGTCAACCAAAGAGACTCCACCACTTCAGAACTTGAAAGTTGAGGAACAAACAAAAACTCCCAACTAACCCTCATTTTTACTAAAACCCTTTAATTTAGCTCCCCAGCAAATAGCGCCACACTGGCGCTATGAAAACACAAAACTTTGCCGACCTTACCCCGAATTACAGCCGTGCGTTTTTATTTTGCATGGACTGGATATATGAGGCAGAAGGAGGCGACTCTGATCATAGCGCCGACAAAGGTGGGCGAACGCGGTATGGCATAAGCCAAGCTGCTTACCCGAATGTTGATATAGCTAATTTGACATGGCCTCAAGCCATGCGCATTTACCATCGTGATTTTTGGCGCGGTAGCCGTGCTAAAGAACTGGCTGAGTATGGTTTATATGAATTAGCCATGTTGCATTTAGATTCAGCTATTAACCATGGCGTGCCACTGGCCAATATGCTTTTGCAGCAAGTATTGCGAGTAAAGGTTGATGGCATATTAGGTTCACGCACCTTTGCTGCAGCCATTAACGCAAACCAAACTAACTTAATGGTAGACTACTTTGCACGCCGCGCCAGCAAATACAGCCGCATTGTAGTTAATGATCCTAGCCAAATTGCGTTTTTATTTGGCTGGCATCGTCGCTTATTTAAGCTTGAAAACCGCATCGAGCGCGTTATTCGTGAACTTAAAATGAGTGAGGCAGCATGAAAAGTTATCCTCACTACGTTAAGCGTGGTCGCGAAGCGCGCATTAGCACTTACCAAAATGGTACCAACCCAGACCCACAGAGCATTTGCCCTGTGGGCGACCCCACTTTAGTTAATGCATTTTTAAAAGGCTGGCACTCAATTAGCGGTGTTCGCCTTGAAGCCGAAGCCCGCATTGCAAATACAGCAAAAACAAATAGGAGTAACCCCCGTGGATGAATATGTAAAGTGGTACCCGTGGGTGCAAGGTGTAGTTTTATTGGTGTTTTTCGTGGTGGTGTATGCACTTAAAAAGTCATTTGCTAGCAAGGATGATGTGACGGCACAAGACAAGCGATTGCAAACGGTAGAGCAAACGTATGTGAAGAATGAAGATTTTTCTGAAGTTAAAGCGGCTGTTCAACGCATCGAAGTTGAGGTTAAAGACTTACCTCAAAATGTCAGTGCGTTAAGTAAAGAAGTCGCCAAGCTACAGGGTGAAAATAACCATTTACATGATCTTTTAAAACGCATTGAGCATCCGCTTAATTTGATTGTTGAATCAAAAATCTCCGGTAAACAGTAATGCGAAATGAGCATGAACTAGAGCTTTGGTTTGTACTTTGTCTGTTAATCGCTGGGTTCTTTTTTTTCATGTGCGTGTGTTTTTGGCTTGTTTTTGCGTTTGGCCAATTTGTTATTGCGTTTATTTATGAGCGCTTTTTTAAGGGTGAGGACAATGAAAGATCTATTTAATGCTGATCAGCGTTTAGTTATTTTGCGCGCCTTAAATGAGGCGGCAGGCTATAGCGCTAACTGCAGTATGTTGAGCTGTGTATTAGCAACCTATGGCCACAATATTAGCCGCGATAGAGTGCGTGCCCATATGCGCTTTTTAGAAGATGTGGGTTTGCTCACTATTGATGTGGTGGGTGATAAAACCTTAGTTGCACGAATTACTGAGCAAGGCGCTGATGTTGCTACTGGCCGTAAGTCGGTTGATGGTGTTAAGCGCCCAGCACCAGGAGGCAACTAACATGGCACGCGGCAATAAGATTGAGCGCTTACCTGAGCATATACGTGAAAACTTGCGCGAGATGCTAGGCACTAAGCAATACACTTGCCAGCAAATTGCCGATGCGATTAACGACGAACTGGCAAACATAAGTGGTGAGCAAACCGATGTTGAGTCAATTGATGACAATACGGTTTGGCGTGAAAAAAAGCGTATAGAACAAATTAGCCATGATATTAAACAAAGCCAAGCTTATGTTGAGGCGCTATCGAAACAATGCGATTTATCGAGTATTGGTGATACTGGCCGAGTGTTAATGAACCTGCTGCAAAGCGCTGCATTTAAAACGACCTCTAATTTAATGAGCCAAGAAGATCCGATTGATCCTGAAACGCTTGGTGATTTGGTTTTAAGTATTAGCCGGTTGCAACGCAGTGCAAACTATAACGCTGACTTAGAAAAACAAATTGCTGAAAAAGCCCGAAAACAAGCGTTAGCCGAGGCCCAAGAGCAAGCAGAAAGTGCGGCTAAAACGGCAGGTTTAAGCTCTGGCAATATTGATTTAATACGCCGTGCCATTGCTGGGGAGCGTTTGTAATGGCAATGGACACACAAGAGTTAACATCGATTTTATTACCGTACCAGGCTGAATATGTTTGGGACCAGTCGCCCGTTATCATTTATGAAAAGTCGCGCCGGATTGGTTTAAGTTGGGGCGAGGCTGCAGCGAGTGTACTTGATGCTGCGGCAAGTAAAGCAGCTGGCGGCATGGATTGCTGGTACATCGGTTATAACAAAGATATGGCCGAAGAGTTTATTCGTGACTGTGCGAACTGGGCTAAAAGCTTTAACGAAGTGTGTGATGACGTAAGCGAAGAGATTATTACAGATGAAGGTAGGGATATTCTTACTTATGTAATTCGCTTTGCTAGTGGCTTTCGAATTATTGCGCTGAGTTCTCGGCCATCAAACTTACGTGGTAAACAAGGCCGCGTGATACTTGATGAAGCTGCATTCCACGATAATTTAGATGAACTTATTAAAGCCGCTTTTGCCCTGTTAATTTGGGGCGGTAAGGTGCGCATTATCAGCACCCATGATGGTGAAGAAAACCCATTTAATTTACTCATTAAAGAATGTCGCGCGGGGAAAAAACCATACAAGGTTTACCGCACAACATTTAGAGAAGCGTTAAGCCAAGGCTTGTATAAACGCATTTGTGCCATGAAGGGCTTAGAGTGGACTCAAGAAAAAGAAGATGCCTGGGCGCAAGAAATCTACGACTTTTATGGTGATGGTGCAGCTGAAGAACTTGATGTGATCCCAAGTGCAGGTGGTGGTGTTTACATTAATCGTATGCTGGTTGAACGTTGCCAGCACCCAGATAGCAAAGTAGTTCGCTTAGAAAAGCCTGATGATTTTGTTACGAACCCTGAGCGTACACGCATAATTGATGATTGGCTGAAAGACACAATTAAACCGTTAATTGATGCCATGCCAGGTAAACGAACTGTGTTCGGGCAAGACTTTGGCCGAAGCGGTGACTTAAGTGTGCAATGGCTTATGCAGCAAGAAAGCCCTACTAAATACCACACGCCATTTTTAATTGAGTTAAGAAACATTCCGTTTGATTGCCAAGAGCAAATTACTTTTTACCTGCTCGATAATGTGCCGCTGTTTTTTCACGGCAAATTTGATAGCCGAGGTAATGGCCAATCGTTGGCAGAAAAAGCCATGCAACGTTATGGCGAAAGTCGAATTGATTGCGTGATGTTATCGCGGCCTTGGTACAACCAATTTTTCCCTAAATATAAAGCTGCGCTCGAGAGCAAATTAATTACCGTGCCTGAGAGTGAAGATGTAGTGGCTGATCATCGGCGCGTTATTTTAGATAAAGGCCAGCCAAAAATGGATGATGGCCGCGACAAAGGCAGTGATGGTAAATGGCGACACGGCGATACTGCCGTTGCGGGTGTACTGGTAAATGCAGCGACTTTGGAAGAGGGCGAGCCAGCTGCAGGTGTCAATGTTCCCAAAGCTGAAAACTCAATGAATAGCCGACCATCTCGCTTGCAAGGCCGAACACGTGCAGGCGGTTTGTTTAGACGAGCAATTGGCTATTTGGCTCCAACTAACAAGGTAACACTTCAGTACTTTAACGGCTCTGAATGGATATTTATTGGCAACTTTAGAAATGAGCAACTTGCTTGGATTAGTTTAGGTGGTGATGACTTCAACTATCGAACGATAAATGAAAGTGGCCAAGTGCTAACAGACAAGTCTGGGTAAAAATCAAAAACTAAGGGTGACGCTCTCAGAGCGATTTTAAGCGTTTGCAATGTGTTTTGAGTGCCATTGCACGGAAAATTTTATTTAGCGCCGCCTAGGCAAATGTAAAAGATTTACAAAAGGGTTAAAAAGCTATGTTTGGTTCAAAAAAGCGCAAGGCAAAACAAGAGGCAGAATTTGCAGCAAAAATTGCTGCAATTGTTACTGAAACAATTGCAAGCAACACTGCTGCAAATGAATCAGCTACCACATTTAAAGAAGCGGCAGGTGCTATGGCTGGCTCAATTGATGCTGATGACCACTTATATTCAAAGCTGTCTGGTGATTCTAATCGTAACTTAAGTGGGCCAACCCGAGCACGCATGAACAAAATAGCGCCTTACCTTTGGCAAAGTAACATGATTGCTAACCGCATTATTGAGTTACCGCTCGCGTATTTATTGGCGGAAGGCGTAAAAGTCACGAATGATGATGAAGACTATCAAGCCGTCATCGATGCATTTTGGACGCACCCAATTAATAACATGGCTATTAAGCTTGAAAAGAAAGTGCGTGAGCTGTCGATATTTGGCGAGCAGTTTTATCCTGCCTTTGTAAATCCGCTTAGTGGCGAAGTGCAATTAAGCTACCTAGACCCAGCCCATGTTGAGGAAGTTATTTACGACCCTCGCAATCCAGAGCAGCCGGTTGGTGTAAAAACCAAGCGTATGACAAATGGCCGACAATACATTTATAGAGTGATCATCAATGGCCCAGAATCGGTGTTTACCAAACAAACGCAGCGATTACGTGAAGGTTTTAATGATGGTGATATTTTTTATTTTTCAATTAACAGCTTTTGCGCCCACGGACGGGGCAACTCTGATTTAACTGCGCAGTGTGATTTTTTAGATTTATACGACGACTTTATTTTTGGTGAAGGCGATCGTGCTGAAAACTCCCGGGCGTTTGTGTGGGATGTTACTTTAAAAGGCGCTGACCAAAATAAAGTAAATGCCCGAGCTGCAGAAATTCAAAGCAACCCGCCAAGACCTGGCTCGGCGAATGTGCATAACGATTCAGAAGAGTGGAAAGCAGAAAGCCCCAGCTTAGGCTCTGGCGACACAGAAGCTTTAGCAAAATTATTTAGGAACCACATGTTAGGTGGTGCGACTATGCCACCAAGTTGGTTTGCTGATGGGGGTGACGTTAACCGTGCGAACGGGGAAGCCATGGCCGAGCCGACATTTAAAATACTTGCTATGCGCCAGCGCTACATTATTTACATGCTGCATGAAATAGCGACCTTTGTTATTCGCAAGTACTACACAGCAACCATGGGCATTGAGCCAGACCGCATGGTTGAAACTGATGTGTTTAAGTCAAAGGTGGTGATGCCAGAAATGACTGCCAAAGATATAAGCCGTTATGCTGCTGCGCTGCAGCAAGTTGTGGTAGCGGTAAACCTTGGGATTACACAGGGCATTATGACCGAAGAAACGGGGTTAAGTGTGATTGCATCAATTGCGGACCGATTAGGTGTTGAGATTGACCCTGAGCAAGAGCTTATAAACGCGCAAGCTGCTATTGCCCAAAAAGCGAAAGACCAGGTAAAGGCCGACACCTTTAACGAGTTTGATGGTGCTGACGATGCAGGCGTAGATGATGACACCGAGTGAACGCACCAAGGCCTTTAATAAAGCCCGTACAGCACAGCTCAAAGCGCTACTTAAAAATAAGCAGGGGCTTTGGGATTCGCTATTGCATTTGCTTGAGCTTGCTGAAGAAAACACGCAAACCATTTTACAAGGACAGCCGACAGATTGGCAGCAATGGCACTATGGCAAATTGCAGGGGCAAATTAACCAGGTGATGCTTGAACTGGGTGAGCGAAGCGCCGCACAAATTAAAGCCTTTTCACAAACTACTTGGGTGGCTGGCATTAATTTAATAGATGCGCCACTAAAAGCCGGTGGTGTAACGGTAAATGCTATGACGCAGCTTTTACAGCATCGCCAGCTTGTGGCCATTGATAATTTTATGGTTGACCGAATTAAAGATGTATTAAGCGGTAAGGCTGATTATATTCGATCGCAACTTGGGCTTGTAATGATGGGGGCGCAAGATAGCGAAACCGCTAAAAAAGCCATAGCAGAAAGTTTAGGCGAGAAAAAGATGTGGCGCGCTAAGGCGATTGTAAACACTGAGCTTAGCCGCTTGTATAACACAGCAAGCCATATGCGCATGAACGAAATTGGTGATGCAGTACCAGGCATGGAAAAAGAGTGGCGCTTAGGTCGGCGTAAAGAACACCGCGTTAGTCACTTGGCCGCAAACAATACTCGCGCTGCTGCAAATGAACCTTTTACTATTGGGGGCATTAAGATGATGCACCCTCATGACCCCAAAGCGCCAGCAAAAGAAACAGTCAATTGTAGCTGCTTTACAGTACCAGTGATGAAACACTGGGAGGTTGATAAGACGCGTGCAGTAATTGAATAAGCTGTGTTATTTTAAAGGGAGTTTAAATAGTTTAAAACTCATGTAAGGAAGAAAGTTGAGTAATAAAATTAAATCCAAATTGAAATTTTGGTCTATCGCGTTTGATGTTTGTCTAGCAGGAATTTTTGTACTAACAGCCTTAGCATTAGGTGCTCAACTATATTTTACTTTTGGGTCTTATTCTACAGATTTGAGAAATATAGAAAATTGGAAAACTTTGGCAAGTACCTTTTCGTTCCCTCTTGGTGTAGCTGGCGCGATGCTAGCCATTACGTCATTGGTAGGATTGTACCAAAGAAGTTTGCAACTTAGCTTGCAGTTGGTAAAAGTAGAGGATCAAATTGAAATTTCTAATAAGCAATTTAGTAAGTCAAGTGAGCAGTTCGAACTGGCACAGAAACAATTTAGTTTAGCAAATAGAAAAGAAAATTTTATGTTGTATATAGAGCATAAAAAAGCAGTTAAAAATAGATTAGATACTTATTTGAATGTACTTGTATCGTCTTGTGATGCATTGGCAGAAAGAGTTGAATATCTGCCAGGTCTAGAGTTGCGGAACGACAGACTTTATGGCCGCATTTTCAGCCAGAATACAGCATTAGAAATGACCCACTTTGCTTTGGAAGCTGATATTCAAGTTTTTCAACTCTCAGCTTCAAAAATCGAAGAAGAGTTTGAAAAATTTGTTAAGTTAGGCGCAAGTGATATTCATATTAAAGATCTTGATGAAATTCTTAATATCTATGCAGAGGTAGGGATGGATATTAATTTCAACAGTTATCGAGATGGGAGTTTTCAACAAGGTGGTATTTGGTTAGTTAGTTTTTTCCTTGATATAATGAGGGCTACCATGGCATTGTCCGACTTAAAAGTTCTCGAAGGTAGTACAATTCAGGATTATTGCATTAGATTAACTCTTGATGTGATTGATGCAAATATGCCAAGTTAATTTTCCTAAAACCCTTTAATTTAGCCCTTCAACAAAACCCCTTACCTTAAAGACTCATTAGCCATATTCACAACCATTGAGGGCAACATAATGAGTCTTTTTGCTTTACTTTCGAAAGGCCACGCTGTTTTAGAAATTGCATCTAAAGCGCTTGAGCTATACGAAGAAGTCGTTGACTTAGGCGACGACAATAAACCTAAAACCGATGAACGTGGCAACACGCTTACCAAAAAACAAATCCGCCAAGTTACGCCAGATGAAGTGTTCGACTTTAAAGTTGAGCGCGAAACAGGCGTTGTTAAAGCGTTAACTAAAGCAGGCCAACGTGTTGAAGGCGTACTTGCGACAGCAGACCTTGCTAAAGCGGTACTTGCTAGTGATGGTGACAATACCAGTGAGCTTGCACACGCCTCTGATGATGCTGCTCAAGCATTGTTAGCCAAAGCAGAACAAGAAGCGACAGCAAAGGCAAAAGCAGCGGCAGCTGAAGCTGATGACATTATTGCTAAGGCCAAAGCAGATGCTGAGCAAGAAGCAACTGCGAAAGCGAAAGCTGCAGCTGATGAAGCAGAAGCTATTATTGCCAAGGCCAAAGAAGAAGCTAAAGCACTTTTAGAGCAAGCTGAAAAAGACGCTGCAGCAACAAAAAAAGCGCCAGCTAAAGCTGCGGCTAAGTAAGGGGCTAAATTATGTTGACCCTTTTACCAACAGGAACCGGCTTTTTAGGCAATCGCGCATTTGTTGAGGCTAAATCATCTGATTATCACGATGTGATGACGCTTGTGACTGCAGAGCTGCGTAAGTTGCTCGCAACTAACTCGCGTGATAGCTGGGTTGATATTACAGCTTTTTATGCTGACAAAGTGGTTGTTCGTAAAGAAGGCCGTTACTGGGCATACCCTTATGCGGTGAGTGAGTTAAATCAGGTGACGTTTGAAAACGCCATTGAAGTCGTCAAAGAGTATAAGCCCTCTGACGTGGTTAAGTTAACCGAAGCCTGGTATGACGAAACTAAGTTTATTGAAGCCAGTAATGTTAAACCAAGTAAGTTTTTAGTGACCTTGATTGAGGTGGGTAAAAGCTTAAATGGTGTTGACTATCCAGCCCACGTTCTGCGTGAAGCAGCCCCTCTGTTTAATGGTGCTAAGTGCATGGTTAAGTCTGATGACGACCATATCAAAGGCACTGCCCAACACTTTAATAACCTGATTGGCCAGTTCAGCAATGCACAATTTGTTGAAGGTGTTGGCGCAGGTAAAAAAGGTGCGCTGCAGGCTGATTTAACTGTGCTTGAAAGCTCGGGTTATGCCACTAAATTGCGCGAAGCCGTTGATAACAATATGCAAGACCTATTTGGTTTAAGTATTGATGTGGATGGTACGGCCTCTGGTAAAAAGGGCAGCCGCACAGCTAAGAAGTTCCTCAAAGTTAATTCCGTCGATTTGATCATGGTACCTGGTGCAGGTGGTCGGGTCGTGTCATTTAAAGAAGCTCATAATCAAGGCAATGTCATGAATGAACAACTAATGCGCCTAATCGAAGCGCTTAAAAAATCGAACCCTCAGCTTGCAGCATCTGTGACAGCTGAAGATGATGAAACAGCCATTGTGCAATTAACTGAAGCACTGGCTAAACATGGTGCCCCTGATGCTGGCCAAGGTACAGGTTTAACACTTGCAGACGTAAACAAAGTGATTGCAGACAGCCAGCGTTTGGTTGAAGCAAAGCAAAGTGCTGTGGCGTTAATTAATAAGTCGACTTTGCCAGACGCCGCCAAAACGCGCTTGGTAGAAAGCGTGCAAAGCAGCGAAGACGTAAGCACTGATAAAGTGCAAAAGCTAATTGATAGTGAGATTAGCTATTTAAGTAAGTTTACTGAGTCAGGCAAAGTGAACATGCCAGAAGGCGCGCAATACTCAGATAACCCAAGCGGCATTGAAATGCTCACGGCATTATTTGACCCTGCTAACAAAGACGTTGTGAGCCTAAAAGAAGCTTACATTGACCTTACCGGTGACAAGCATTGTACAGGTAAGTTACGTGATTGTAGCCGCACGCGAATGGTCGAAGCACTTGATAGCGATAGCTTACCTAATGTGCTGGCTGATGTAATTAATCGCCGTGTTGTTGATGTATATGGTGGCCTTGATAAATATCAGCTGTGGCGCAAAGTATTCCGCATTGGCACTGCAACTGATTTTAAAGATCAGAATGTGACTGAATGGGGTGGCTATGGCGACCTACAAGAAGTACTTGAAAGTGGTGCTTACCCGGAGCTTGCAAAACCTACCGATAGCAACGCGAAATACCGTGTGAGCAAAAAAGGTGGTATTGCAACCATCACTATGGAAATGATTAAAAATGATGACCGCAACATCATTACGCAAATTCCTAACAAGCTGGCTCGTGCCGCTGCGCGCACACTTAGCAAATTTGCGTGGGATTTTTACTTAAACAACCGCAATGCCCCTGATGGCAAAGCACTGTTTCATGCTGATCATAATAACTTGTTTAGTGCTGCACTAAGCCAGGAAGAGTTAATGGTGCATTGGCGCGCCATTATGAACCAGCAAGAGCTTGATACTGGCGAGATGCTAGAAATTGAGCCAGCATTTTTACTGTGTTCGCTGGGTAATGTAGATGCAGCCTTTGACTTGTTCCAACGCTTGCAAAACAACGACAAGGGTTTTGCGCAGCAATTAAACCTTGAAATTCTGCGTGTGCCTGGTGCGACTGATCCAAATGATTGGGGCTTAATGACCGACCCTAGTGAGCTTGCCAACTTTGAAATGGGCTTTTTAGACGGCATGGAAAACCCTGAGATTTTCACGCAAGACATGCAAAACGTGGGCACTGTGTTCACGAACGACCAAACCACGATGAAAATCCGCCACATTTACGGTGGTCAATGTACTGACTACCGTGGTGCGACTAAAGCGCTGGTTCTTTAATTCCTTGGTTCCTCTGGTGATTGGATGACACGGTTGCGCACGGATGCGCTTTATAAGGTGTTTTAACTATGTACGCAGACAGACTCCCAGCTTATGTACAAGACCAAGCAGGCATTTTAAGCGCTGATGAAATTTCCAGTGCCTATGCCGATATGCTGGCGAAGTACCAAAAAGATACGGGTAACGTTGAGATTGCTGCAGAGCATGTGGATGTCTGTTTAAAACTCGCAGCGGCAAGCTGCATTGATATGTTGGCCACGTATTACGCCAACGATGATAACAGTACGATTTCAAGCGATAGCGTTGACCACGGCACTAAAGCCGACAGTTTCAGACGTATCGCCAACGGCTACCGCAGCCAGTATGCGGGGGTTGTCGTTAATGACAATAAAAGTAGTGCGCATGGTAAGGCTGTGCAACTGCCTAAGCGCCAGCGGTTGCGCTAATGACTGTGCGAATTACAGCAAAGGGCTTTGATGCATTGACTGAGCTTTGGCAGCACTCACCAGCAATGGTGCAAGAGCAGCTCTCGAGCGCAATGAATGAGTCGGTGGCTTACGCACAGTATCAAGTAGTTAGTAGAACCCCTTTGGGTAGCGGCGATGGTGGCCACTTAGCCGCCAGTATTAATAGTGAAGTTTTAATAAACCCAGCTGTGAGTATTGGTTATGTAGGTACTAGCAAGCTTTACGCTGAAGCCGTAGAGCTTGGCACTAAACCACATATGCCACCAATTGAACCCTTAGTGAATTGGGTTGAGGCGGTGCTTAGCCTTGAAGGTGATGAAGCAGAACGAGTAGCGACATTGATTGCATTGAAAATTAATGCGCGTGGTACGACTGGCAAGTTGATGTTTAAAGAAGGCCTTGAGGCCAGTGAGCCATATATACAGGCACGGTTTAACGAAGCAATGAAGTTGATGATTAATAAGTTGGGTGGCGCAAATGCTTAACCAGGTAAGAACGGCGATTTTGAATGTGCTTAATAGTGTAAATGTAGGCACCTTTTATAAAAAAGAGCGCTTTAGCAAAAACACTCAAGAACTCAAAGCCATGTATGCCCAAGGTGATGCTATTAGTGGCGGGTATATCCGTTTAAAGCGCCGTAAACGCCAAAACCCGTACGCCACTAGAACAACGGTTACTTATACCTTTGATGTGGTTTTTTTAAAGAGCTTTGTAGATGACGAAGACAGCCAAGAGCACTTTGAAAATGCCATTGAATCTTTAGATGGCGCATTTGCAGGTGATCCATTACTTAATGATTTGGTTGATGACCTGGACGAAGGCGACGACACAGGGCTGATTTTGGATGACCACTCGCCAGTTATGTTTTGTGGTGTGTTGTGTCATCAGGCGCGTATGCGTTTAACAGTGAATGTAAGTAGTTAGGAGAGCAGCATGAACGAAAAGCCAAGCCAAGGCGGCAGCTATATAAAAGACGCCAAAGGTAAGTTGAAGCTCGTGGCCAGAACACAGCCTGAGAGCACAACTAAAAAGCAAGCGAACAAAGTTGAAGACAAAGGTGCAAGCAAATGAAATGGTCACAAACCAGCCTATTAGCGGCAATTGAACAAACGTATGGCACGTTGCCTGGTGCAATGCTTGCCATGCTAACTAAAGATATTGAGCTACGCCCACTTGAAGGTGAGGAAGTTGAGCGCGGTTTAAATACGCCTTACTTAGGCGCTGAAGAAAGCATGTTTACGAATGAATATGCGGGTATCAGTTTTAAAGTTGAACTGGTAGGCAGTGGCACATTAGGTGTTGCCCCAGCGTGGGGACCATTGATGCGCGCCTGTGGTATGGCTGAAGTTATTGTGGCTGATACCAGTGTTGAGTACACACCTATTTCTGATGCGCCTGAATCAGTGGCTATGCACTTTCAGCTTGGTCGCAATAAGCACACTTTGTTAGGTGCACAAGGCAATGTGAGCATTGAGCTTGAAAAAGGCATCCCTTATTTATCGTTCGATTTTAAAGGCCTTTATGTTGCGCCTGAAGATAACGCATTACCAACCGCCGACTTTAGTGCATGGCCTAAACCTATTCCGCTGGGCGCAGGACGCACCACTGACTTTGAATTACATGGCTTCGAAGTTGTGCCGTCGAAACTTAGCATCGATGCAGGCAACGAAGTGGAGTTTGATCCAACTCTTACTACAGCAAAGATTGAGTTTTTAGACCGCGCAATGTCTGGCTCAGTCAATATTGCTGCGCCTAATGTCGCTGATATTGACTTTTTTACTCGAGCAAAAGATTCGACAACCGGCAATCTGCAAATTAAGCACGGCCCTGCAGGTGGTCACCGTGTAACGATTAGCTGCCCTAAAGTGCAAGTGAAACAGCCTAAGTATGTTGAGCGCACTAAAAAAGCAGAGCTTGAAATGGCCTTAGCTATTTTACCGCAAACAGGCAATGACGAGTTTAGCCTGTTACTTGATTAATTCGTTTTAAAACACTTTTACACCAGGAGAAAACAATGGCTTTTTCAATTGTGACAATGCAGAACGTGCAAGTTAAGCAGCCCGTTAAGTTTACGTTTGATGGCAACAGCCACGAGTTTACCGCTGAATTTAAGCTACTTGATGATGACGCAAACGAAGCGCTTGCCGAAAGTGGCGACCACGAAATGATTAAGCGCGTGCTCGTTGGCTGGGGTGATGACTTTGTTGATGAAGGTAATGAGCCATTGCCATTTAACGATGACAACTTAGCTAAATGTTTAAAGGTGAGTTGGTGGCGAACTGCTGTGCTTGATGCCTATTTTGTGGCTGTAGCTGTGGCTGGCAGAAAAAACTACTAGAGGCTGCCCGCTATTGGGTAGCCGACGAACACCCCGACACCAAACATTTACTTGAAGTTTTAACCCAGCAAAAAGCACCCAAGGAAGTCATTGACCAAGTAAAAGCGCAAAACAAAGAGAAACATTTTGATTTGTACAGCTGTAATGCTGAAGCAGTAAATGCGTTTTTAATGGTTGAAACACAATGGCAAGGAGAAGGACGCGGCCTTGATTATGGCAATGCTGAAGTCGCTTGGCGGCTAGCTGAGTTAAACATTACCCCTGATATTTTTAAAAAAATTCAGGTGTTAGAAGTAGAAGCAATAAACGCAGCACGAGAGCAGCATGAGCAGATATAACTTAAGTTTAAAAGTACTGTACGATGGCAAAGCAATTAGCCAAGGTACGCGTACGAATACAAACGATATACGCTCGTTACAACGACAAGCGCAGCAGCAAGTTGCGCAAAATCGTGCGCTTGAATCTAGTAATAATAGTGTTGCCCGCAGTTATACCAGCCTTGCCACCGCTGTTGGTGGCTTTATGGCTCTTAATTTTGCACAGCAGCAAGTGCAAAATATTGGCCAGATCCAACTACTTAATGCCCGTTTACAAGGGTTAACCACTTCAAGCCAAGAATACGCCCAAGTGCAGAATTACTTGATTGAGATAAGTAATAAGCACAATAAAGTTTATTCAACCATGGCTGATAGCTACGCCAGAATTCTTACTTTACAAAAAGCAAATAAGTTATCTGCTGAAGAGGGACGTAAGGTTCTTGAAGGTACATCAAATGTTGCCGCTAAAATCGGTGCATCTAATACTCAGCTAGAACAAACCATGTATGGCTTTGCTCAAGCGATGGATTCTTCAATAGTACGTGCAGAAGAATTTAATCAAGTGGTTGATCCGTTACCTGGTTTGATAACTGAATTAGATAAAGCTGCTGGCCTTGTGTCTGGTGGCTTTAGGCAAATGGTTCTTAGCGGTAAAGTAACCAACACCTTTTTTAAAGATACCTTTATCAAAGCACTAGATGAGTATGAGGGGGCTGCACAAAGTATTGCATCTACCGTACCCGCGGCGCTTAATCGAACTCAAACAGCCTATGAGCAATTAATAAACCGTATAGAACAACCAGTGAGTTTTGCACTTGTGCCGGCAATTGATGCTGCAACTACGGTATTAAATGAGCTGACTACAAATCAAGACTTAATTGATAATCTAACAACAGCTGCAACTGCGCTAGCTATTGTTATTGGTGGAAGATTAGCGACCAGCTTAACAGTAAGTGCAGCTGGCATGGCCAGAGCAACAATAGCTAAAGCTCGACTGGCTCAAGAAACGGTAAAAAATACAGCTGCAGAGCTGGCTTCAGCTCAAGCAAATATGCGTAAAGTGCAAACTTTGGTTGCAATGACTGGCGCGGCAAACGTGTTAGGCCCTGCAAAAGCACGGTTAACTGCTGCAACGGTTGCGCATACAGCTGCTGTGCGCAGTTCGAATATAGCAATGCGTGCACTAGGCGGCACTATGGGTCTTTTAGGTGGCCCTGCAGGTTTAATCATGTTGGCTGCTTGGGGGATTTATGAATTTGCATCAAATGCGGACGATGCAACAGATTCTGTAAATAAACTTAAAGACGCAAGTAAAGATTTAAGCCCATATGCAAACTTAACCGGTAAACAAGCGCAAGGCTTATTGTTGCTAGCTCAAGGGCGTTTAAAAGGTGCAATTCAGCTCGCAGATGAAGCAAGGCAACGTTTCAATAATCCGTTCTTAAAGGGCAAGTTTGAAGATGTTGAAGCAGCAGAAAAACGTGTAACTGATCTTAAAAATGAGATAGTTGCTTTACAGGCTGTTGTAGGGAAAAGCACGACTAAGAAGCCTGAACAAGGCCAAAGCCCAAATGACCTTTCTGCTTTTCAAAAAGCGAATGCCTCTTACCAGCAGCGCTTAGCCTTGCTAGGTAAAAACACTGAGCTTGAAAAGCTTAATTATGAAATTGCCAGTGGTAAATACGCCAAGTTACTACCCCAGCAACAACAAGAACTGCGTAACCTTGCCAGCTTAATTGATGAAAAAAACAAACAAGCGGATATTGAAAAAGATTTTACGCAGTTAACAGAAGACCTATTGACTGAAGAAGATCGTATTCGTCAGTCTTATACTCGTCGTACAGAGATAGCTAGAAATGCCCTCGATGAGCAAGGCAAAGACTCTGCACGTTATGCTGAAATTGAGCTACAGCTTCGCCAGCAACGTGATGCTGCATTAGAAAAACTTGAATCAGACAAACAAGCGCGTGAAATACAGCGCCAGAATGAAGCCCGCCAACGTGAAGACCAAATTCGTCGTGATAGATATGAAACTGAAATTGCTGAGTTGCAAGGGTTTCATAGCCGTATTGAAGCTGAAGAGGCTGCACATGAAGACCGCAAACGCGCTGTTCAACTTAGATATGCAGGTAACTATGGCCAAGTAGTCCAGCAGTTCGTTGATTTTGATCGTGCTAGTGGTAATGACCGTGTTGCCATTGGTTTAGAAATTGGTGAGAACCTAGCTGGCCAATATGCAACGCACAGTAAAAAGGCTTTTAAAGTTCAGCAAACACTGAATATTGCTAAAGCTTTAATGAGTACTTACACAGCTGCAGCTGCGGCACTTGAATTGGGGCCAATTGCTGGACCAATTGCTGCAGGTGTAATTACTGGCCTTGGTTTGGCTCAAGTTAAATCTATCAAAGATCAAAAACCACCAGGTTTCCAATATGGCGGTTACACCAATAGTAACAAGTTGATTGAGATTGGTGAGCGCAATACGCCTGAGCTTGTAGAGCTAAATGGTAAACATTATTTAGCGGGCGGTAATGGTGGCCGTGTGTTTAACCCTAGCCAAATGAAAGCGGCTGGAACACCAGGCACAGCTGCAGGCGCAACTAACGTAAATGTAGTAATAAGACTTGTTGAAGATGCAAGCCGTGCTGGCACATACGAGAAAACACGCTCAGAAAATGGCGACGAACAAATTAACTTATTTGTTGCTGACATTCGAGGCGGTGGCCCTATGTCAGAAGTGCTAGAACGCACTTATCCAAATATGCAGCGCACGGGAACCTAAGATGATCAATTACCCAAGTTCGCTGCCTTTACCACGTTTAAAAGATGCAGCTTATAAGCGTCAACCAAACATACTTCGCACAGAAATGAGCACTGGCCGAGCACGCCAGCGCCGTAAGCATTTAAGTGTACCAACTCATATGGAAGCAACTTGGCGCTTAAGAAAAGACGAAGCGACAGTGTTTGAAGGTTTTGTTGATCATGGAGTGAATTTAATTGACTGGTTTTTGATGGATATTTTAACGCCTCGAGGCGTTGTTAAGCATCAGGTTCGGTTTATGAAAGATCCACTAGAGAACATGAAACCAATAAGCACTTTGGTATGGCAATACCAGGCGCAGATTGAAATGAAAGAATATAAAGCAGCGAGTGAGGAAGAGGCGGCTATAAATGCGCTAGCACCGAACACGCTAGAAGAGTTTGTGAATGGTGTTGAAAGCGCCTTAAGTACATATCAGGAGAATTAGAAATGGCATCCTTTTTTAGTTTAGTTACAGAGCTTGAGACCTTACTTGGTCAATTGAATATTATTTTATCTGGAGATGAAAATACATCAGTATCTATTAATGGTGTAGAGAAACCAAGTATACAGAAAAAGACCCTTGATGAAATAACAGCCAAGGTTCAGTTAGTTCTGGATGCGGCAGCGGATATAGATGCTGTGAAGTACGCCACTACATCAGCGGGAATTGCTGCAACTAATGATGGACAGTTTTTTAGTGTCGTATCTGATAGTGAAGATAAATACTTAGATCTATATAAAAATGAATCAGGCACTGCCGTTTTTAAGAAATCATATCCAAGCTTGGAAAGCTTGAAAGAGATAAATAAATCAGTCTATAGCGAATTAAAAGAAGATTATGCATATATTGTTATAGATGAACAAAATAAAGTAGCATTTGCTATCGATAAAGAAGGATTTACACACACTGTAAAAACCTATACTGCAGATGTTATTACAAAAAAAATAAATGGTATCGACACATCTAATTACTTAAATAACATTAGTAATGGTAATTTTGAAAGTGAAATGAACGGAGTTGCTAGTTACGGACAATCTTTAAGTGCCGGATTTACGAAAGGTCAAGCAGTAATTAGTAATGTTCAGCATTATGACAGCTTGATGTTTTCTGGCGGTGTTCGTGCATATGATAGTGGCACAGATCCATCTGTTATTTACTCATCACTTCTACCTTTAGTTGAATCAGTGAGTGGCAATTTAGGAGAGACGCCTCTTAGCGGTATGACTCAAAATATAAAAGAGTTAATAGCGGCAGAGAATAAAATTAACTATACGGAACAAAACTATCAGCTTTTAGCCTCCGCAGCAGGTGAAAGTAGTAAGGGTCTAAGTCAATTAAGCAAAGGTACTGCATATTATTCTCGATTGATGGCAGATATAGAATATGGTCGATTACGCGCAGGAGAACAAAATAAATCATATTCTTTTCAATCAATGATTTGGATGCAGGGCGAAGCCGATTATTCAGTTGAAGCACTATCAGATAAAACAGCGTATAAATCTAATTTAGCAGCATTAGTCAATGATGTTATTGATGATTCCATGTTAATTACAATGCAAAGCACCCGACCAAAAATTATTAGCTATCAGGTTGGTTCACATCTTAAGTATTTTAAACAGAACAATATAAGTAACGCAGAATTTGCACCGATAGCACAGGCTCAATTAGAGCTTTCTGTAGAGCACGATGACTTTATTCTTGCTATGCCTATGTATCAGTTTGATTACTTGAATTCTACAAATGAGGTTCATTTAACATCTAAAGATAGTAAAGTTGCTGGCGCTTATCTTGGCGTAGCTTATAAACGTGAAGTTATAGATGGTAAAAAATTTGTACCATTAAAGCCTATTGCTTTTAACCGCTCTCGAAAATCTATCAACATAAAAATGCATGTACCTTATCCGCCGCTAGTTTTTGACACTGATTGGGTCAGCCAGAACCAGAATTATGGTTTTAGAGTTTTTGATAATGCAGGTGTTCAACTCTCGATCAGTAATGTTGAAATATTAAATAAAGACATAATAAAAATAACTATGCAAAATGAGATGGATGATAATCCTATCACTGTTGATTACGCTTTGTTCTCAGATAATGCAACAGGAGAAGTAGGACGAAACGAAGGTGCAAGAGGTAATGTTCGTGACTCGCAAGGTAGCAACTTGATATTTGATGAGAATGGATTGAATCAGCCGCTTCACAATTGGCTCGTTATGTTTTCGTTAAAAGAAGGAGAGCTATCATGGCTTTAATAGTTAAGTGTTTAGGTGAGTCATTTGCAAATAACTTAGGCTCATTAGACTTTATAAAATCAGGACTAATAGCGCATTATGACTTTAAAGCAACCAAGGCTGATTCAGAGGTTAATTTGGTTGATAATTTAGCAGGTACGTGGTTTGGTGAAAGTTTTGAATTTGATCAAAATTCTATTTCATTTCCTCAAAACTCAGCTTCTAACAACTTTTTTAGAACACCAATCGCAGAAACAGAAAATTTAACGATAATTGCATCAATAAAAGAAGGAAAACAGGCCCATATAGCAAAAGGAAATGCGGTAGGTTCGGCAATCATTGGTGCAAGTGGTTCTTCGCTTTTTCAAACTAGATGTAACGGGGCCAGCTCAGCGCAATTAACTCTTAATCAGAGCACTAATAATTTAGTAACACCAGTTATTTACTCACTTCGTATCGATAGCACGTCATTATCTACTGTAATGGATAGCTTTATAAAAGAACGTGGAAAAGACTATCAGCTTGCAACTGTAACTGGTGGTGCTAGAGATAATGTCATTGCTACATTTGATTTAGGACGCGGTATATCTGATAGCCCAACAAAAATACATGAAGTGTTGATATATAACAGGGCGCTTACAGATAATGAAATGGCTTCTGTTATGCAGTATTTAGAAACAAAGTATACATAAAGAATATTACTCCTATGAGCCAAGTACTCCAAAGGCTTTACGCTAGCGCCCCAACGAATGACTTGCCAATTCATTCATTAGAATTGCAAGCCACTTCGTTTGGGGTGATCCGTATTTGTTCAGGTTTTGATGATGTTACCGCTGGAATAGAAGGTGGTGAAATGGTTGCTTTTGAAGCGTGCGCATTAGGGGTTTCACTACCTGAACGTTCAGTTAAAGGCCGTCAAGACCTGCAGTTTCAATTAGACAATATAACTGGCCAGTCTTTAGAGGTAGTTGAAACAGCATTTGAAGCCGGTGAAAAGGTGAAAGTAATTTACCGTGTTTACACGGCTAGTTATTTAGACGAACCAGGCGAACGACCTCTTGAAATGACCGCTGTTAGTGTTAAGGCTAATGCTTTAAGGGTTAATGTTGTTGCATCATTCAATGACTTGGTAAATGCAGCATGGCCAACTGATCGATACACACCAGATTTTGCCCCAGGTTTAAAGTACTTTAGTTAATTATGAACCATCTTAATGATTATAAAACTGTCCCATATGTTGAAGGTGGCAGAACGATGAAGGGATTAGATTGTTGGGGTTTAACACGTCTAGTTCTTCATCATATATATAACCTCCCGCTTTTTACATCTTTTGGCCATGTTCGTTCCGAGCATAAAGCAGAATTCACAGGTGCATATTCATTGTTAGCTGAAGAATTTGAGCTATGCGCTGTAAAACCAGGTGCTGTGATATGCGGTTTTACAGGGTGCAACCTCGTGCATATGGGAGTGTGTGTTGACGTAGATGGCGAAACTCATGTTCTACATACATGTAAAAAGCATGGAGCGTCGTTTGTTAGAGTGAGTGTTTTTAAAAGGCTTTTTAGTGAGGTTAAAGTGTATGAATACGCAGGTTGATATAAATGTATATCCTAACAAGCTAGACCTTTCACTATTTGAGCTTTGCAAAGGTAATGCTGGCGAAACATTGCACCAATGGCTTGTTTCAAACGTGCCTGATTATGTTGAGTCAGATACTCCACTTTTCAGTGCTTTTATTAATAGTAGAGAAGTTAAGCCCAATGAATTTAAGGCTACAACTTTTAATCCGGGTGATGACGTAAAACTAATTGTTGAAGCTAAAGGCGCTGAAGCTATCGCATATGCAATTATTGCTGTTATTGCCGTTGGTGTCGCAATTTACGCGACTAACCAAATTCCTGATAATTACAACAGCACTACGCCAGATGGCAGCTCTATTTATGATGTTAATACTCAGGGAAATAAACCAAAGCTTATGGGGGTTATTCCTGAAAACGCTGGCCATCATAAGGTATTTCCGGATTACTTAACTATGCCCCGCAAAGAATACATTAATAATGAGCAATGGCTTTATTTAATGTTGTGCGTAGGTAAAGGCAGTTATGAAATATTAGATGAGAATATTTTAATAGCTAACACACCAATAAACCGATATGTGGGTGATATAGATTGCCAAGTCTTTGGACCAGGCGAAGATGTTTCAGGGCATGAAGCTCATAGAAATGTTTACACCTCAAGTGAAGTAGGCTCAACTTCGGGTAGTTCGGGTATTGAACTAAAAGGCCGAGTAACTAGTACTGGTGGTATAAATGGAACCTATTCATATACGTTTGGTGGTGATGAAATTATTGTTTACAAAACCGAATATGAACCTGAAATTGGTAGCTTCACACATAAAACACCTTTACCTTTTCAAGTCGGTGAAATAATTACAGTATCAAACTCAGTTGATGGCCTAAATGATGGCTACTATGAAATCTTGAACCTTAATGTTGATGGCAACCAGGTTAATAAAGTTGATGGCCAATTTCAGGATGATCCTAGTTGGACTGATTTCGTATCTGAAATTAACTCAAATGCAACCGTTGAAGTTGAAGATGGCGGTGGAGATGGGCAGTTTAACGGGCCTTATTTTGCGTGTCCAGATGGTGAATTGACCAACAAGTTATGGCTTGATTTCTTATTTCCGCAAGGTCTAGGTGAGCTAGATGATGACGGTAACTTTTTAGTTCGTACTGTTACTGTACGTATTGAATATAGAAATGCTGGTGATGATGAGTGGACACCAATAGATGATGAAGTATTTACTAATTCTACGAATGATCAGTTGGGTTTTACTGTTCCAATAGACTTACCACTATACATAAGACCTGAAGTTAGGGTAAAGCGTGTGACTGCTGCGACAGATGATACACGTATATATGATGATATTTATTGGACTGGCTTAAAAGCTGAATTAACTAGCGCTACTAGTTATCCAGGGGCAACAACGATTGCAGTAAAAATTCGTGGTACAAATGCGTTAGCTGGTTCTGCAGAAAACAAGTTTAATGTGATACCAACACGAATTTTGCCTGTCTATGAAAATGGTGTGTGGAGTGAGCCAAGGCCAACGACTGATATTGCTCCTTTCTTTGCGCATGTGATTCAAAGCGCCGGACATAGCCAAGATAAAATAGGTTTAGATGAGCTAGAAGCTTTGCATACTATTTGGCATAACCGTGGTGATGAGTTTAATGCCGTGTTTGATACTGGCAGTACATTATTTGCGGTTCTAAAAAGAGTTTTAGCACCAGGCTTTGCAAAACCCGTTTTAGACTACGGCAAGATTTTACCTGTTCGTGATCAACCTCGCACGATTCATAAACATATGTATCAGCCTGATAACTATATCGGACTTTTAGATAGAGATATAAAGCTAATCGATGATGATGAGCATGATGGTATTGAAGTTGAATACTTTAGCCCTGTTACTTGGAAGTCTGAAACAGTGCTGTGTTTGTTACCAGGTGACTTGGGTATCAACCCAGATAAGATCCGTGCATTTGGAATTACAAACAGAGATAAAGCATATCAATATGGTATGCGTGAGCGAAGAACTCGCCGATACCGTCGAACTACTTTTAACTTCACAACTGAAATGGATGCACTTAATTCGAGTTATCTTGATTACTGTGCACTAGCTGATGATATACCTGGTTACGAGCAGTCAGGAGTTGTTGAGTACATCATTGGAAACTCAGTATATGTAAATGTAGAACTAAAATGGCAAAGCGGTCAATCTCACGTATTAGCGCTCAGAAAGCCAGACGGTACATTATCAGGTCCTTATACAGCATCAATAGGTTCAACAAGCAATGAAGTTGTTATAAATGAAGCGCTAGACTTTGAGCCTGTCTTCGATGGCTCAATAGAACCACCTTTATTTATGTTTGGCATTACTAGCCGGTGGTGTAACAACGTTCTTATATCAGATATTAAACCTTCATCAACAGATAGGGTAAAAGTGACAGCTGAGCGCTACGATGAAAGGGTTTATCTAGACGATGATAGTTTAGCGCCCACTTAACATAATAAGTTATACATTATATAGAGCAGCTTTTATTAGCTGCTTTTTTCTTTGGAATACTGAAAGAGTGTTCAAAATAGTGAAATGCTGAGTTTTCGCATTTTTCGCGATTTTCTACCGCGAGTTTTCGCGGCTTGCATCATGAACGCTTACTGGCTCTTGAGGGCGTAGGGCCTATCACCGCGGTTGGTTTATTAATTAGCTTAAGTGACACAACCCATTTTACGAGCGGACGTAATGCAGCAGCCAATATTGGCGTCACCCCACGTCAGCACTCAAGTGGTGGAAAAGTGCGAATAGGTCATATAGCCAAATACCGCGGAGAGATGATATTACGAAGTCACTTATTTCTGGGGGCCAGAGCGGTCATCAGTCAGTTAAAGCATCGCGAGCCAAAAACGAAAAAAGAGCAATGGCTCAAAGCATTAGTTGAAAGACGCG
>NZ_JAJJZF010000034.1:0-31990 GCF_020966275.1 Pseudoalteromonas sp. MB41
ATCAAGTAAAGCTTAATGAAAATGGCATTACTCCATCGATGACCGATGGCTATGATTGCTATCAAAATGCATTGGCGGAGCGCATTAATGGCATATTGAAGCAAGAATTCTTACTCTATAAATGCCAAAATCTGAAAGAGCTACGTGAACTCGTCGAAGAATCAATAGTAATATACAATGAAATGAGGCCGCATTTGAGTTTAGGCATGGAAACCCCAAACCAAGTGCATAAAAAAGACCAGGAGCAAAAGCTACTGGCCTTCAATTAAAACCGTCAACGTATTTTAGGACGAGACATATATTCAGTACTTACTGTTATTTAATCATGCTGTAAATAAGCGCAAGAACAGCAAGAGAGCCAATAGCTAGCACAAATAAAGTACTTAAGCGGTGCCTGTATTTTTGCAGGCTAGGGACTTTATACACGGCAATCATGGGCATAATGAATAAGATCATGGCGATAATTGGGCCTGATAGCTGGTCCATCATGTCTAAAATACTTGGGTTGATCACCGAGCAATACCAAATAGCGAAGAACATGATAACAGTGCCAATCTTATCAACGAGTTTAGGGTTCATATGTGCTTGCTTACTGACAAGACCATTGAAACTTTCGCGGGCTCCTAAAAAGTGGCCTAAGAAAGATGACGTAATCGCGATAAACGCTACCAACGGGCCTAGTGTGGCAATGAATGAGTTATCAGTAATATTGGCAAGAAACGACAAGATAGAAACGTTTTCGGCCTTAGCTTGCAGCATTTGTTCTGATGATAAAGACAACACACACGAAAATACAAACAGCAATACAAATACGATTAACAATAAGCTGGTGCGCTTCAGAATTGCTTCTGACTTCATTTTAGCATTATTGCCGTAATGAGCTCGCTGTACATGGACAAAACTTGAGATTGCAGCGGCATGGCTGAATGAGAACACAATAATAGGAATTGATAACCAGAGCGTTTTCATAAAGCCTGAAAACTCAGGAACTGATACGTCAGGCATCTGCCAGCTTGGGATCAAATACAACGATAAGAAAAACAGAATACCGACGAGTGGATAGACCAAAATAGCAAAAGCACGCAACATGAGTGCTTCTCCACCTAGCATTAAGCTAATCATACCACCCACTAAAATGCCTGATAGCAGCACGCGTGGTGGTGATTCCATACCTAATTGATTAACGATAAAGCTGTCTACGGTATTGGTTAGGCCAACGCCATAAATAAGTAAAATAGGAAAGATAGAAAGAAAATATAAAAGAGAAATTAGTCGCCCAGCATTCATGCCAAAGTGCTCTTCTACCACATCGGTAAAGTCAGCATCTGGTTGCTTTGATGATAATACAAAACGAGCTAAGCCACGATGAGCTAAGTAAGTCATAGGAAAGGCTAAGCACGCCATAATCACTAATGGCCAGAACCCGCCTATACCGATATTAATGGGTAAGAATAAAATGCCGGCACCCACTGCTGTGCCAAATAAACTTAATACCCACTGGGTGTCGTGAAGATTCCATTTCGAGTTACTACTTGTTGTCGATGCACTAAACTGCGCAGCATCTTGTTGTGTGTTCATTAGCACTCCACTATTAGAATAATAATTGTCGCGCAGCATATAGAAAAGCAACTAAGAATGCATGTTTTAGCGTTGTATTTAGATAACTATGCTGTAAGGAGAGACTTACAAAAGGAAATGCTGGGCTAGTTTAGTTAAGCCCAGTTGTGGTGTTTACTCTGCTGCTGCAAGTGCGCGGGCTTTTATATCAGCAGCAAATGCTAAGCCTTTTTTAAAGCGAGCTTCAGCAGCTGTGATTTCACTTTCATCGCCATTAGCTGCAAGCACACCTTGTGATAGTGCTTTGTAAAGAGAAGTGATTTGCGCTTGGTAAGCTGCCTCAATGGCTTTTTCAACAGTCGTCATCGTCATTCCTTTAATATATTAAGAGAGCAAAATATTATCGGAACACAGGCATAAAGGCTAGTTTAACGTTAATTTAGAGAGGGTAAGTTTTGCTGGGTTTCGCTTCGCGTTACCCAGCTTATGTAGTATTTCACTCTATAACATCGACTGCTAAAGACTAGTCCTGTAACGCCGATACTACAAAATACGGATTTAGATATTCTTCTTTACTGTTATACAGCAGTGGACTGCCATCGAGTTTGCTAACCGTTGCTCCTGCTATTTCCGCAATCGCATGGCCTGCGCCTGTATCCCACTCGCAGGTTGGGCCTAAGCGAGGGTAAATATCGGCGCTGCCTTCGGCTACTAAACATAGTTTTAGTGAGCTGCCTTTTGAGACCATTTCTACGTCATCGAATTGTTTTACAAATTCAGCTAGGTCAGGGGAAGGGTGTGAGCGACTGCCAACAACACGAATAAGCCCTTTATTTGGCTTGCGGGTAACTTTAAGTTCGATGCGTTCATCGCCCTTATCTTTAAACGCACCAATGGCGTTGCTTGCAATATATGAGACACCCAATGCAGGTGCGTCGACGACGGCTAAAATAGGCTTACCGTTTTCAATGAGCGCAATATTTACCGTAAACTCACCATTCTTTTTGATGAACTCTTTTGTGCCATCAATCGGGTCGACTAGCCAATAACGTTGCCAGGTTTGACGAACATCCCAGCTAATATCTGCACTTTCTTCACTTAGAATCGGAATGTCTGGCGTTAACTGTTTTAAGCCATTAACAATCACTTTATGGGCTGCTAGATCGGCGTCGGTTACTGGGCTTTCATCGGCTTTGTATTCGACGTTAAAATCTTTTTCGTAAATACCCATAATGGCATTTCCTGCTTGGCGCGCCAGCAGTAAGATTTCTTCTAGCAGTTCCGTATGATTCATGATTTAACCTATAATTTGCTGTTGTTTTAGATACGCTACCAGTTCTTGCACCGATTGGTCTAGGGTGTTTTTGCTCGTATCGATTTTAATTTCGGGTGATGTTGGAACTTGGTAGTCTGAATCAATACCGGTGAAATGCTTAATTTCACCCGCACGTGCCTTTTTATAAAGCCCTTTAGGGTCACGAGTTTCACATACGTCGAGTGGAGTATCTAAAAACACTTCGATGAACTCACCATCATCTACCAAGTTCCTTACCATATCGCGTTCACTTTGGAAGGGTGAAATAAATGCGGTGAGTACCACAAGACCGGCATCGACCATGAGTTTCGCTGTTTCGCCTACGCGGCGAATATTTTCAACACGATCTTCATCAGTAAAGCCTAAATCTTTACATAACCCATGGCGTACGTTATCACCATCAAGTAGATAGGTGTGAACACCAAGTTGGTTTAGTGCGTTTTCTAGCGCATTGGCCACGGTGCTTTTACCAGAGCCAGAAAAGCCAGTGAACCATAAAATAGTCGGCTTATGCTTTTTTTGCTCACTACGTTGTGTTTTAGTGATTGCGTAGTTATGCCAAACGATATTCTCATTCATTGTATCTGTTCTCGTTGTTTGTTATTGAAATGGGAAAACCAGTGGTATCAATGTAAGTACCGTAATCGAATAGATAATCGATAAAGGAAGGCCCATGGCAATGTAATCTTTTAAGCGGTAATTTCCCGCACTGTACACCATAAGGTTGGTCTGATAACCAAATGGTGAGATAAAGCTGGCCGATGCACCGAAGGCCACGGCCATAATAAAGGGCAGTGGGGAAACATCAAAGCCAATAGCCAGCGCATACGCAACAGGAAATGAAAGTGCGGCGGCTGCATTGTTGGTAATCAATTCGGTAAACATGACCGTCATTAAGAAGATAGCAATAAATGCCCCGTAAGGGCCAAAGTCACCTAACACATAAAGCATGCCATTCGATATTTCACCAGCTAAACCGGTGCCAATCATGAGTTTGGCGAGTCCAATCGCACTGCCTACAACCGCTAGTAATTCGATAGGGAAGCGACGTTTAACTTCACTGAGCTTAATTGTGCCGCTGAGCATTAGGCCAATGAGTAACACCAATAAGCCTTTTACTAAGGGGACTAAACCGATAATGCTTAACGTTAAAACCCCTGCAAAACTAGCCAGCACAATGTTTGATTGCTTTGCTTTTAAATGTGTTTGTAAATCGAGACCCGAAATATAAACAAACTCACGCTTTAAGTTTGGGAGTGTGTAAAATGCTTTACCCGGCGCGAGAATCAAGGAATCACCTGCTTGTAATTGCACCTTACCTAGGCCTCCTTGTAAACGGTCATGGCCTCGACGAATTGCAATTACTGCCGCATGAAACTGTTCTCGAAAGCGAATTTCTTTAATCGTTTTGCCAATGTATTTAGAGGAGTGACTCACGACCACTTCAACAAGGTGTTCAACATCTTTCTCGTGCTTGTCATGAACCACTTTTAAGCCATCAAATTGAGTCAGTAAAGGAACAGACTTTATATCGCCGACAAATAATAATACGTCACCTTCTTTGATTACTTGTTTTGGGGTGACGGCACAAATACGTTTGTCACCACGAATGATTTCAGCAAGGAAGAGATCTTTTAATTCACGCAGACCATTTTCTTCAACACTTTTACCAATCAGCTTTGAATCAGCTTCTACTTTGCCTTCTAAGTAAAATGGCACGACTTCTTGGTTATTTTTACCGTTATCGGGTAGGTATTTAAGCATTACAATAATGGTGATCAGGCCCACACTTAATGCGCCTAAACCAACCAGTGTAAAATCAAAAAAACCTAAGGGAGCCATGCCCGCTTCAACAGCAAAACCATTGACGATTAAATTAGTTGAGGTGCCAATTAAAGTAATTGTGCCACCGAGTATTGCGGTGTACGACAAAGGCAGTAATAGTTTTGATGGTGAATGTGTCGGGCTCTCTTTTATGGCACTAATAAGAGATGCCACAACGGCTGTGTTATTAGTAAACGATGACAAAAAGGCGGTCGATAAGCCAAGCTTAGTGACAGAGCTTGTCAGGCTACCTTTTGATAAGGATTGGGCAAGTTTCTGTACCAATGTGGTTTTTTCTACCGCAATTGATACCAATACTAAAAGTATCAGGGTGATTAACGAGGGATTGGCATAATTAACAAGCATATCCTCAAGGCTAATAAGCCCAGAAAGATAGCTAATTCCAATGGCGCTCACAAATAACCATGCTGGTTTTAATCGTGTGCCAAATAGGCACCCGACTAATACCAGCATAATGCCTGTTAATACCAGCTGTTGATACATGCTTTTTACTTCCTATAACAGGCGAATTGTGATTATTTAAGCTTAGTTATATCAAGCGCTTGCCAATGAGGGAAGTGCTTGCGAACAAGTGCATTAAACTCAACTTCAAAGTCGCTAAAGCCACTTTGTTGCTCTTCAGTGCTTAATAACTGCTCGATCATACCTGCTGCAACCGTTAAGTTTGATAGGCGATCGATTAAGATAAATGCCCCTGTTTCATGGTTGTCGTGATACTCATCTGCCAAAATTGTTTCTGTAAGCTCGAGGGTTACAATAGCAATTTCGTTTAGCTGCAGAGAGTCTGCTTGGCCATGCTCTAAGGTATTTACATCAATCGTGTGATCAATTTTTTTCACCACCGCTGAGGTATTTTTGCTGCCTAACTTAAAGTTATAGTTTTTACCTAGCACCAAGGGAGATTCATGCATCCACACAAGTTTGGCTTGAATACGGTTTGTTACAGCGGCTTTAGATGCGGCTGGTACAATTACATCACCACGACTGATATCAATTTCGTCGTTAAGCGTTAGTGTAACTGCTTGGCCTGCTTCGGCTGTATCAAGGTTCCCATCGAAGGTGACAATCTCTTTGATACTTGAGCTTTTTCCTGATGGTAATACTTTTACGGCATCACCCACACTGAACGTACCTGAAGTGAGTGTTCCTTGGAAACCGCGGAAATCTAAGTTAGGGCGCACAACATATTGCACAGGTAAGCGTGCTTCAAAGCCAGTATCAATTTCAGCCGCAGGGGAATCTTCGAGTAATTCTAGAAGCGGTTTGTCGGTGTAATAAGGTGTATGTTCAGAGCGTACTACAACGTTGTCGCCTTTCAATGCTGACATAGGTACGAACTTAATGTTTGTGACGTTTAACTGCTCTGCAAACTTAAGGTAATCGGCTTTGATTTTCTCATACACGGTTTCGTCAAAATCGACGATGTCCATCTTATTGATAGCAACAACAAATTGTTTAATCCCTAAAGAGTCACAAATAAAGCTATGACGCTTAGTTTGTACCTGCACGCCATAACGTGCATCCACTAGGATAATTGCCACATCGCTGGTTGATGCACCTGTTACCATGTTGCGGGTGTATTGCTCATGTCCAGGCGTATCCGCAATAATGAATTTACGTTTTGCTGTTGAGAAATAACGATACGCAACATCAATCGTGATGCCTTGTTCTCGCTCAGCTTGCAAGCCATCAACGAGTAGGGCTAAGTCAAGCTCTTCACCTGCATTACCAACTTTTTCGTTGTCTTTGTGAAGGGCTGCAAGTTGATCTTCATAAATTTGGTGGCTGTCATGCAGAAGGCGGCCGATTAACGTTGATTTACCGTCATCAACACTGCCACATGTCAGCATACGTAAAAGGCTTTTGTCTTGTTGACGCGCAAGGTAGGCGTCGATGCCTAGCTCTCTTACTTCATTAATCGTGTCGTTAGTTTTAGACATTAGAAATAACCCTCACGTTTTTTCTTTTCCATAGAGCCTGCAGAGTCGTGATCAATCACGCGACCTTCACGCTCAGATGATGTTGATAACAACATCTCTTCAATAATTTCAGTTAATGAGCTGGCGGTTGATTCCACAGCACCAGTAAGTGGGTAACAGCCAAGGGTACGAAAACGGACCGACTTCATTTGCGGTACTTCGCCTTCTTCAAGCGGCATGCGCTCATCATCAACCATAATGAGAGTGCCATTGCGCTCAACAACAGGACGTTCTTTGGCTAAATATAGTGGCACCATTTCAATGTTTTCTTGGTAGATGTATTGCCAAATATCAAGCTCAGTCCAGTTAGATAAAGGGAATACACGAATACTTTCACCCGGATTAACTTGGCTATTGTAAGTATTCCACAGCTCTGGACGTTGATTTTTAGGATCCCATCTGTGGTGCTTATCGCGGAAAGAATAAACACGCTCTTTGGCACGTGACTTTTCTTCATCGCGGCGAGCACCGCCGAATGCAGCATCAAAACCATATTTATCAAGCGCTTGTTTTAAGCCTTGGGTTTTCATGATATCGGTATGCTTCGCTGAGCCATGAACAAACGGATTAATATCAATCGCTAAACCTTCAGGGTTTTTATGGACGATTAAATCAAAGCCATATTCTTTGGCTAAACGATCGCGAAACTCGATCATTTCCTTAAATTTCCAGTTGGTATCAACATGCAAAAGAGGAAATGGAATTTTTGCTGGGTAAAATGCCTTACGTGCTAAGTGTAATAACACCGATGAATCTTTACCGATTGAGTAAAGCATAACCGGGTTTTCAAACTCAGCAGCAACTTCGCGCATGATCTTGATACTTTCAGCTTCTAATTGCTGAAGGTGTGTTAAAGCCATTGTTAGTCGTCCTACTAAAATGATTAAAAGTTAAATTACGCTTCGCCTGTTAAAGGCTGGGCAAAGCTGCTGGTTTGTGCCGTTTGGCCAAACCAAGCAAGTTGATGATGCAGTGATGCAACTTCGCCAATAATTAATAACGCTGGTGAAATAATACTGTGCCGTGAAATTAAATCGGCTAATTCACCTAGCTGCCCCGTCACGACACGTTGTTCTTTACGTGTGCCGTTTTCAATGATGGCCACTGGTGTATCTGCACCGCGACCATGTTTTAATAATTGTGCTTGGATATGAGGTGACTTAATCACCCCCATATAAATCGCTAAGGTTTGATTAGGTTTAGCAAGTGACTGCCAATCGAGTTCTTGACCCTCTTTTTTACAGTGCCCAGTAACGAATTGGATGGCTTGTGCATGGTCTCTATGTGTTAATGGGATACCCGCATAAGCACTGCAACCGGCTGCAGCAGTAATACCAGGAACAATTTGATAGCGGATCTGGTTGGCAGCAAGCACTTGTACTTCTTCACCGCCACGGCCATAAATGAATGGATCGCCCCCTTTAATGCGGCATACTTTTTTACCCTGTTTAGCAAAATCAACTAACATTTGATTGGTATCTTCTTGTGCCACACTATGATCGCCCAAGCGCTTGCCAACACACACTAAGTCGGCATCGCGACGCACTAGTTCCATAATTTCATCAGACACAAGGTAGTCATACACAACAACATCGGCTTGTTGCATTAATTGCAGGGCTTTTAACGTTAATAGCTCTGGGTCACCAGGGCCTGCGCCCACAACATATACTTCACCTTCGGGCTCAGGCTTGGCTTCGAGTAGTTGCTCTAGTTGCGCCGACGCTGCGGTGGTGTCGCCTGCTTGCACTTTACTCACAACCGATGAATCAAACACACCTTCCCAAAACTGGCGACGGTCGGCGAAATGTTTAAAACGTTGCTTTACTTTGTCGCGAAAACTCCCGACTAAAGTAGCCAAAGGGCCAATATGTTGTGGAATAAGCGTTTCGAGCTTTTCACGTAAGCGACGTGCTAAAACAGGGGCTGTCCCCGCGCTTGAGATAGCAATAGTGATAGGGTCACGGTCAACAATCGAGGGAAAGATAAAACTACACTTAGGTTGATCATCAACGACATTAACGAAAATATTGCGTGCGTTAGCAAGCTCAAAAACCGTGCTGTTAACTGCGTCGTTATCTGTTGCGGCAATAACCAACATTTGTTTATCTAAATGGTGCTCTTGAAATATGTCGTTAATTAGCGTGACTTCACCCGTGTTTGCAAGGGTTATAAGCTCATCACAAAATTCAGGGGCTACTAACGTCACGTGTGCGCGCGCTTTTAAAAATGCGCGGCATTTGCGTAACGCAACATCTCCACCGCCGACTACCAATACGGGCCTGTCGTCTAATTTGGTAAAGATAGGTAAATATTGCACGTTGTTTATACCCCTAAAAAACATCACAGAAACTGCTTATTGCAGACAAGCAGAATATAGTGCGTATTGTTAAGTAAAAAATAATTAAAACCCAATTTATATAACTAAAAGTTATATTGGGTGGTTCTATTTGGCTTAAGACTTAGTTAACAAGGGATTGCGGCGAGTTACAAGAAAATAACTAGGCTTATGGTGATTCGTTATGAGTTATAGCCAGAACATAAAAATTTGCTACTATGGGTCACTATTATGGCAACACAAAAATAAGATTTATGAAAAACATGCAAACAATCGCAGCCCAAGCTGTGGCACTCATGGACTTAACAACCCTCAATGACACCGATACGGCACAAACAATTGAAGATCTTATTGCCAGTATTCAGCCAAAGTTAGGCGTACCTGCGGCGGTGTGTGTTTATAGTCAGTTTGTTAGTGATGCCAAATTAGCGTTGGCAGAGCGTGCGCTAAAGCAAGTAAAGGTGGCCACCGTCACCAATTTTCCAACAGGAGAGCAGCCTTTAGAACAGGTGATAAATGAAACCTTGTTTGCTATTGAGCGTGGCGCTGACGAAATTGATTTAGTGATCCCATACAAAGCCCTTATTGCAGGTGATGAAGAGAAGGTTTTAACGTACGTCAAATCCTCAAAAGATGCCTGCGGCAATAAAGCCGTGTTAAAAGTGATTATCGAAAGTGGCGAATTAACAGATGAGTTAATAACTAAAGCGAGCCAACTTGCGATTGATGGCGGGGCTGATTTTGTCAAAACGAGTACGGGTAAAGTGGCGGTTAATGCAACCTTAGCTGCAACAGAGATAATTTTAACCGCAATTAAAGCAAGCGGTAAAAACGTCGGTTTTAAAGCCGCAGGGGGAGTGAGAACCGTTGCTGATGCCGCTCAATACTTGGCCTCAGCTGAATCTATAATGGGTGAAGCCTATATAAAGCCTAAACTATTTAGGTTTGGTGCTTCGGGGTTATTAAGTGATGTATATGCGACATTAAATGAATCGTGATAGTGAGCAAGAAAAAATAGCCCTTGAGCATGGCGCCGCAAAATTATTTTTGCGCTGTTATGAAAAAGAGTTTGGGATCAAAATGCGCAATATTTGGCATAATACACCAAGTAAGCCTGATGTGAGCTGCTATAAAGGTGAGCAGCGTCTCGATATTGAAATTGCGCATTTATACGCCAGTGAAACAGAGGCGATGGCCGTATTAGGACGGCCCTTGTCAATTGGTATGCAGCGCGACCTTGCTGAGATGGCACTTGAGCCAAGCGATCAGCGTTTACATTGTGCACTGCATCGGTTACTCGCGCAAAAAGCGAAAAAACAGTATGAATCAGAGCATCCATGGTTATTGATCCGTAATGCCAGCACTATTTGGCACTTAGATGATTTTAAGGCCGTGCTCACTCATCTCGATGTACCAAAAGGGCATCCATTCCAGCAAATTTGGTTATTGTGTGACTTTTATCGTGGTGAACTAGTACAAATTTTATAAATGGAAGATGTTAGCAAAAATGAGAATAAACCGTTCAGGGACACCGTCACTCATTTTTGCCAATACAGCCAGTGGTTATTACTGGCTGTATAAGGCTAATTGACGTTATTAAGCTTGGTTACTTCAATTAGTTAAATTTAAACATACTGCCTAAGCTTTCCAGCCCTGATTTATTCGTTTTAGCAATACATTGGGTATTATCGAGTGACTGTTTGGTTTTTTCATCTGCCAAACCTGTGACGGTGAGTTTATTTTCTTGTTGATATTCAGTGAGTGCAATAACCGTTGCGCGATCGTATTTTACATCTTCTGTTTCAAACTCTTCGTAATGAGGTTGGTTTTTTAAGTAGCCCAAGCAGACTAAGTTTAGACGAGACATTGCCAAGTCCATTTTTTCGTAATGGGGCATTCTATGAGTGGGCACTGTGACTGACGGTGTGTTTGCGACGGCGGTTTTTGCGCCAGTTGCTTTTGCTGTCACTCTTAGAGGGGCTGGAGCAGAGTGTCCTGTAGCAATGGTATTATCACTATTGTAGCGATAGTAAGTGCTAGGTACTTTGCTTTCTAAAAACTCGACGGCTTTAACAATCACTTCTCGTAAGGCTTTTTCTTTAGGGGTGTTTGACCATCCGCTGAGATTACCCCCGACGAGTGCGCCGCCAAAGTTAGTGGCTGCTGAGGTGAAGTCAAAGTCCTTACTTCCGCCTTCTACGCTGGTGGCTGCCAGAATACGCGAAGTGCGTGTGTCTATTAAGCGTAGATCAATTGCCATATGCGAGCCTGAGAAGCCTGCCGATACCGAGCTAAACACATCACCAATAAAGCCGCCACTGCCAACACTGGCACCTGAGCTGTCGTCATCAAATTCGGTTACTGCGGCCACAACCACAATTTCAGCTCCTTCAATTTCACCGTAAGCCGCCCCCGATGCAGCGCTTACTCTTCCAGATACCGCTAAATCTTGCTCTGACAAGACGGCATCAAGTGCTTGACGCTCTAATACAATAAAACGGTTCGTACTGACCAGCGCAGTCGTTAATTGATCAGCCATGCCTTCACCAATTTCTTTTCGCCACCATCGTGAATCATTTGATTTATCAGTAAAGCGCGCCACGGCAATACGTGCTTTTGGACCGTTATACTGTTGCTGTGCTACTTCATTCACATTTGGACTGTTTTGATTTGTTGTTGAAGTTGTTGTGCTTTGGCATGCGCATAATGCAGCACTGAGTAAGGCCACCGTAATTATAGGGTATTTTTTAGCGAACATTTGATTTCCTTAACTTATATCCATGCAGTAAATAAACGTCATAACGGGGAGGCAAAGTTATGAACGATAGTATGGATAAGCTATAAAAATCAGTGCTTTATTAATAGTACATATGCGAAGACTTTATTCACTTAGGCGAAAATCAGGCTGTTTCTGATGCTTTTCTCTATATTGCTTCGGCGATACACCAAAGTGTCCTTTGAAGCTGCGAGCAAAATAGCTTTGAGAACTAAACCCATTATTTTCTGCTATTAAGCCTATGGCTAATGAACTTTCTATTAGCTGTTTTGCTGCATACTCAATACGTGTGTTACGTAAATAGTCAGAAGGGGTGAGTGAATACAGTGCTTTCATTTTTAACTGCAGTGCCCGAGGGCTTAAACACAGTGCTGATGCCAGCTGTTCAATTGAAAACTGATCCGACTGATAGTTTTCTCGGACCACCTTTTTAAGCTTCTCTGTAAATACAGAGTCTTTAGTTTGCACCGTAACGTACTCATTATTGTCGCTTTGTATCTCAGAGGTAAGTTGAGCCGCTAAGTGTTGATTTAGTAAATAACGTAAACTGAGTAGGCCTTTTACTTTGCTTAGTAAAATAGACGGTTCAAAGGGTTTACTTAAAAAGTCGTCAGCTAGTAAATCAAGGCCTTTTAAACGGCTAGGCGTGTCAGCTTTGGCAGATAATAATAAAACGGGGATATGACTGGTCGCGTTATCAGCACGAAGCTTCGCAAGCATTTGGTATCCGTCCATGTTAGGCATCATAACATCACTGATAATAAGGTCGGGTAATTCAGACTGACAAAGTGACAAGGCTTGTTGGCCATCGCAAGCACAGATGCAATTGAACTGCTCACTAAATAGTGACAAGAGCAGCTCACTCATATCACTATTGTCTTCAACAATCATGAGTGTTTGCCTTAAGCCAGGTTGGGTGGTGACCGTTGGCAAGTTTTGTTTTGTTGCACTGATAACTGTAGGCAGCGAGACCGTAAAACAGCTGCCCTGCGCTGGCGAGCTAGTTAGTGATATTTCACCGCCATAATCCTCGACCAGTTGTTTCACTAATGTAAGCCCAATACCACTGCCGGTTTCTGAACATGTGTCTAAGCGAGTAAACCTTTCGAATATTTTCACCTGTTGGTCTTTTGCAATGCCAATTCCTGTGTCGGACACGCTGATATGCGCGAGGTTATCGCTGTGATGCAAACACACTCGAACCTCACCGCCTGCCGGGGTGTATTTAAGCGCATTACTGATCAGGTTACTGACGATAGAGTGCGCATGATTAGGCGCGATATTTATAGTGCACACAGTTTCACAGTGATCTTGAAAATTAAATTTAAGCTGTTTTTGGGCGAATAGCGGCGCAAAGTCATCGATGAGATCAGTTAAAAAAGTCGTTAATGAATAAGCGGATACATAATGCACGGCCGTACTGGGTCGTTTGCTCAGTTGCAGTAGTTGATTTATTAAGTCAAGCAAGCGTTGGCAATTACGTTTTATGCTTGCTAATTGCGATTGAGCCTTCGAACTGTGGGTGGACTGCTGTAACTGGCTAATAGGAGCCAGAATCAAGCTCAATGGGGTTTTTAGTTCATGACTTATATTATCTAAGAACTGATCTTTTAATTTATTTAACTCAATTTCTTTTTGTTTTTGCTGTTCGGCCAGCTTGCGCTGATAAATTGAACTAATAACCAGCCATGCTAATGTCATTGCACATAGTGTGTAAGATATATAAGCGACATTGCTTTGCCACCAAGGTGGAACAACCTTCAGTTCGAGTAGGGTGGTATCCTCACTCCACTGCCCATATTGATCCCTTACTTTTAGCTGTAATTGATAATGTCCAGCAGGAAGCTGCGGATAGTTTATTTGACGTTGCGATGCATCATTATATAAAAACTGTTGGTCAAACCCCGCTAGTTTATAGCCATATTGATAATGCTTTGGTGTGGCGGCGTTATTTAATGCACTAAATTTAAAGCCAATAACTCCCGCTGATTTTGCGAAAGAGAACGTGTTTGTCGCATTGATCAGCGTGTCGGTGCTGTGGTCAAAAAAATCAGTGCTAATTTCACGGTTATTAAGCAATAACTCGGTTAATACGGGAGTGGGGGGAGTGTGATCTAAGGTGAGCTTGTCAGGGTAAAACTGATTAAAACCATTAATTCCGCCAAAGAATAGCTCGCCATCTATCGCTTGAAAACTAGCCCCAAGAATGAAGGATTGATGCTGGATTCCATCTTCAGGTAAAAACGGTTGTATGCTGCCCGTTATTGGATGATAACGTGTTAATCCGCCATTGGTAGCTAACCATAAATAGCCTTGTTTATCGGCTAAAATGTCAAAAATATTGTCATTTACTAGGCCATGTTGCTCGCTAATATGCTCGACATCAAAGTTTTGTTTATTGACCTTGTTGAGGCCTTGCATTGTGCCGACCCACAGCGTTTTATCGTCGCTGAGTAATAACGACGTGACCATGTTATGGCTCAGACCTGTGCGTTCATTAAGTAATGTAAATTGCTCTGTTTCGATGGAAAACTTATTGAGTCCCGCACGCGTACCCACCCACAAAGCGTGATCATTCTTATCATACGCAAGTGTGAAAACGGTATTATTGGCTAAGCTGTTATGGGTTGCATTGTGCTGATAATGGGTCACTGTTTCTGAATCTGGATCAAAGCGAGTTAATCCTTGGTTACTACCGAGCCACACTATGCCGTCTTTATCACTTTCAATTGCATAAACGCGATCACTGCTAAGCTGGTGGCTTTGCATGGTATAGCTGACAAAATCATCGCTTTCATCTTGGTATTTAAGAAGCCCGCCGCCGTATGTCCCAACCCACAATTGCTGCCTTTTATCCTCATGTAAGCTAAATATGTTGGTATTGGGTAAGCGGGTTGTATAGTGCTGATAGCCTTGCGGTATCGCACGATTTAAACCCTCGCGCGTGCCAACCCACAACTGGCCATTTTTACGTTTAATAATCGCACGAATAAAATTATGCGTGAGAGAGTGAGGGCTTGACGTTGTGCTTTGATGTCCAAATTGTTGCTGTTTCGGATCGTATCTGTGTATACCAAAACCATCGGTCCCAATCCAAATAATTCCTTGTGGGTCTTGATATATAGAGAGTAAGTAATCATTTTTGAGTCCGTTAGGCTTTTGTACATCATGACGATAGTGTGCAACGTCAGTGTATATATCTGCCCCCGCAGCTAAAAAGTATACGCCTTGCCCATAACTTGTTAGCCACAGGTTATGCTGATTGTCGAGAAGACTGTCAGTGATCCAAACTCCCTTAAATTGCGGCAATTCGGAAGATGTCTCTGTATCGATTGAAAATATATACAGCCCTTGTTTTGCACCGATGAGCAATTGATTTGAACTTAACTTGTTAAGATGCCAAAGTGGCGAGGTGAGGGCGATGTCATGTTTAAATTGTTTGGTTTTAGGGTTAAACGACAGCAGACCATGGCTGGTTGCAAGCCACAGGGTATTTTGTACTGCAATAATGTCTCTGATGACAATGTTTTGTTGTGTATTTTCAGCAACCTGATAAGTCTCAAATTGCTGCGCTGCAATATCAAAGTAGCTGAGTGTGCCTTGTTCATGACCCAACCACATATTGCCACTCTTATCAAAAGCCAAAGACCATATTTTATCATCACTGAGTTGTGGGTTTGTAAAGGTCGAATAGGTGTAAAATTGGCCCGTGGTGGGATCAAGCCGGTTTAGTCCTTTACTGGCTGTTGAAAACCAAAGGTCGTTATCAGTGCCTTTTAAGCATGCGGTAATCCAATTACCGGAAATACTGGTCGCTGAAGTATGTGCTTTAAAGCGTTTAAATTCATAGCCATCAAATCGATTGAGCCCTCCTTGTGTGGCAAACCACTGAAACCCTTGCGCATCAGTGAGACTGCAATTGATGGAGTTTTGACTTAAGCCATGCTCGCTATCAAAGATGCTTAAGTGAAGTGATTGCGCACTTACAACATGACTTTTCAGAACAGCTAAGCTGAAAAATATTAGGCATAATAGGGTGTTTAAATACAGCACAGAGATCCATCTTGTTGGTGTTTTTGTTCCTTTATTAGGCTGATAGTAAACTGCTTTTTAATCAATGTTAATATTGATTTTTATACTAACAGGTGAGATTTTAACTTCTGGGTATCTTTTACTCTTGTGTTAATGAATTGCGTAAGTATAATAGGCATCCACTTTGCAGGGGCGTAGTTCCAATTGGTAGAACAGCGGTCTCCAAAACCGACGGTTGGGAGTTCGAATCTCTCCGCCCCTGCCACTTTTTACACAATAAGTGTGGAGTCTGAAATTAAAAATCGGTTTAAATAAGTCTGTTTTTAAGTTTAGATTTTAATGGATTAACCCTGCCTTCGCGCAGGGTTGTTGTGTCTGTAGTTAAGGTAATAATATTATGAGCACGAATGTAGAAACACCATCAAGTGCGATGGATTCAGTTAAGTGGATTGTAGCGATTGCGCTACTTGCAGGCGCAGTAGTTGGTAATCACATGTATGCAGATCAGTCTGTATTGTTGCGTGCTATTGGTGTAGTGGTCGCTGTTGCAGCGGGTTTAGGCATTGCCTCACTAACAGAAAAAGGTCGTACATTTTTAGCATTTGCTAAAGAAGCACGTATCGAAGTACGTAAAGTTGTGTGGCCAACACGCCAAGAAACAACCCATACGACATTAATTGTAATGGTTGCAACTGTGATTATGGCACTTATCCTTTGGGGATTAGATGGCATTTTATTCCGCGCCGTAGGCTTTTTAACTGGATTGGAGATCTAATCCCATGTCGGATGAGAAGAACGAAAAGAAACTACGTTGGTACGTAGTACAAGCTTTCTCAGGTTATGAGAAGCGTGTTGCACAAACTATTCTTGAGCATATCAAGATTGAAGGTTTGGAAGATAGTTTTGGTGAAGTATTAGTACCAACGGAAGAAGTTGTTGAGATGCGCGCAGGTCAAAAGCGTAAATCTGAGCGTAAATTCTTCCCAGGTTATGTACTTGTACAAATGGACATGAACGATGCAAGCTGGCACTTAGTAAACAGCACTGCACGTGTAATGGGCTTTATTGGTGGTACGTCAGATCGTCCAGCGCCAATCAGCCAAAAAGAAGCAGATCGCATCTTAAACCGTCTTCAAGAGAACTCTGAAGCACCTAAGCCAGCTACATTATTTGAGCCGGGCGAAGTTGTTCGTGTTATCGATGGTCCATTTGCTGACTTCAGCGGTGTTGTTGAAGAAGTGGATTACGAAAAGAGCCGCGTAAAAGTATCGGTACTTATCTTTGGTCGTTCTACGCCAGTTGAGCTTGAATTTGGTCAAGTTGAACAAGACAAGTAAGATAAAAAATTAAAGCAGCCAAAATCGTTTAATATTTTGGCAATATGCTTGAAAAAGGCCGTTGATTAACTTATAATCAGCGGCCTTTTTGTGTTAGGGCAAGTAGTAACTTGTTTTATCACATAAAGTGAGAACCAATTTTTAAACTGGGAAGCCGTTAGAGTACGCGTCCTCGCGCGCACAAGGCTATGACCCACCAAATGAGGTATTTATTATGGCTAAAAAAGTTGAAGCTATTATCAAGCTACAAGTTGCCGCTGGTATGGCTAATCCTAGTCCTCCAGTAGGTCCAGCACTAGGTCAGCACGGTGTAAACATCATGGAATTCTGTAAAGCGTTCAACGCACGTACAGAATCTATCGAAAAAGGCGCTCCAGTTCCTGTAGTGATCTCTGTTTACGGCGACCGTTCTTTCACGTTCGAAATGAAAACGCCACCGGCTGCTTACTTACTTAAGAAAGCTGCAGGTATCAAATCAGGCTCTGGCCGTCCTAACACTGAAAAAGTGGGTACAGTAACTCGTGCTCAACTTGAAGAAATCGTTGAGACAAAACGACCTGACCTTACAGCAGCTGATATGGATGCTGCAGTTCGCACTATCGCAGGTTCTGCGCGTGCGATGGGCTTGAACGTAGAGGACTAAGATAATGGCAAAATTAACTAAACGTATGCGTACAATCCGCGAAAAAGTGGATGCGACTAAAGATTACGAAATCAACGAAGCAGTTGCTCTTTTAAAAGAGTTAGCGACAGCTAAATTCGTAGAAAGTGTTGACGTTGCTGTTAACCTTGGTATCGATGCTCGTAAATCTGACCAAAACGTTCGTGGTGCAACTGTACTACCTAACGGTACTGGTCGTGACGTTCGTGTTGCTGTATTCACTCAAGGCGCTAATGCAGAAGCTGCAAAAGAAGCCGGTGCTGAATTAGTGGGCATGGAAGATCTTGCTGATCTAGTTAAGAAAGGCGAGATGAACTTTGACGTTGTTGTTGCATCTCCAGACGCTATGCGCGTTGTTGGTCAACTAGGTCAAATCTTAGGTCCACGTGGTCTAATGCCAAACCCTAAAACTGGTACTGTAACACCTAACGTTGCAGAAGCAGTTAAAAACGCGAAAGCAGGTCAAGTTCGTTACCGTAACGACAAGAACGGTATCATCCATACTACTATCGGTAAGGTTGATTTCACTGCTGAGCAACTTCAACAAAACCTTGAAGCTCTTATTGTTGCGCTTAAGAAGGCTAAACCTTCTCAAGCAAAAGGTACTTACGTGAAGAAAGTAACTATCTCTACAACAATGGGCGCAGGTGTTGCTGTTGACCAAAACTCTCTAAGCACAACTGTTGCTTAATTAAGAGTTTACATGGCGCGAAATTTGAACTATAATTTTGCGCCATTTTGTTGAGAAAGTTAATTTCAAAACAAGTAAAGAATTCGGGTTGAAGTCCATAATTTCGTACGCCTTCGGGTATAAACGATAAATTGGGCTTCCGTCCAAGACCGTAGGCGGCTTCGGCCTTAATATTTTTACCTACGTAGACGGTGTGAATCCCCAGATAGATTTTTCCTAATCTTCTGGCTCTCGCCGTAAAAAGCATCTCCATCATTGATGGGGAAGAGTAGAACAGGGAAGCCAATATCGGCGACCCATTAAACCAGGAGTAACACCCATGGCTTTAAATCTTCAAGGCAAAAAAGCAATTGTTGCTGAAGTCAACGAAGCAGCCACTGGTGCTCTTTCTGCAGTTGTTGCAGATTCTCGTGGTGTAACAGTTGGTGCTATCACTGCCCTTCGTAAAGAAGCTCGTGCAGCTGGTGTATGGATGAAAGTTGTTCGTAACACTTTAGCTAAACGTGCTGTTGAAGGAACAGATTTTGAGTGCCTTTCTGACTCATTTGTTGGTCCAAGCTTAATCGCTTTCTCTTCAGAGCACCCTGGTGCTGCTGCGCGTATCTTCTCAGATTTCGCGAAGAAGAACGAGAAATTCGAAGTTAAGACCGCTGCATTTGAAGGTAACGTAGTAGACGCAGCTATGCTAGCAACTCTACCTACTTACGACGAAGCTGTTGCACGCTTAATGAGCGCTATGAAAGAAGCGTCTGCTGGCAAATTGTGTAAAACAATTGAAGCAGTACGTGTACAGAAAGCTGAGCAAGCTGCTTAATTTTAAGCTGTTTTTTTGTTCACTTTCGGTGTAATATTTTTTTTGGACTAAAATTAGTCCGTAATAATTAGGAAATTTGTAATGTCTGTAACTAAAGACCAAATCCTTGATGCTATTGCTGAAATGTCAGTAATGGACGTTGTTGCTCTAGTTGAAGCAATGGAAGAAAAATTCGGCGTAACTGCAGCAGCTGCTGTTGTTGCTGGTCCAGCTGCTGAAGCTGCTGAAGAGAAGACTGAGTTTGACGTAATCCTTACTGGCGCTGGCGCTAACAAGGTTGCTGCAATCAAAGCTGTACGTGGTGCAACTGGTCTTGGCCTTAAAGAAGCTAAAGCACTTGTTGAATCAGCTCCTGCACCTATCAAAGAAGGTGTATCTAAAGAAGAAGCTGAAGCGCTTGCAAAAGACCTTACTGAAGCTGGTGCTGAAGTTGAGGTTAAGTAATCTAGCTTACGCTAGGTTCGCTGCCTGAGTAATCAGGCAAGGGCTGGTGATTATTTAATCACCGGCCTTTTTGCGCTATGGAGCGATGTTTTCCTATAGTGCAAATAAAATCTAATTTTCTCTTTATTTTCAAGTTGTTACCTGTAAAGGTGTTGAAAGTAGCAGAGTGAACTAGAACAACAATTTAATGTTGTACATCTTGGCATAGATGCCAGTTAAGTCTGTTCTTACAAGAACAGGTCGGGTCAAAGATCAGCAAGCTGAGGAACCCCATGGCTTACTCTTATTCTGAAAAGAAACGTATCCGTAAGGATTTTGGTAAACGTCCACAAGTTTTGGATATACCTTTCTTACTGTCGACGCAGTTAGAATCGTTTAAAAAATTCTTAGTCCCTGACGCTGATGGCGATCACGGTTTGGAAGCTGCTTTCCGTTCTGTGTTTCCGATCAAAAGCTACTCGGGAAATTCTGAGCTTCAATACGTAAGTTATCGTATTGGTGAGCCAGTATTCGATGTAAAAGAATGTCAAATTCGCGGTGTGACTTATTCTGCTCCACTTCGCGTAAAATTGCGTCTTGTGGTGATGGACAAAGAAGCACCAGGCACAGTTAAAGACATTAAAGAGCAAGAAGTTTACATGGGCGAAATTCCGCTCATGACTGATACCGGTACCTTTGTAATCAATGGTACAGAGCGTGTTATCGTTTCTCAGCTACACCGTAGCCCTGGTGTATTCTTTGATAACGACCGCGGTAAAACTCACTCGTCAGGTAAAGTACTTTATAACGCGCGTGTAATTCCTTACCGTGGTTCATGGTTAGACTTCGAGTTTGATGCAAAAGATAACCTATATGTACGTATTGACCGTCGTCGTAAATTACCGGCGTCAATTATCTTACGTGCACTAGAGTTCTCTACAGAAGAAATCTTAGATATCTTCTTCGATACTACTGCGTTTGAAGTAACTGACGGTAAAGTTCTTATGGAACTTGTGCCTTCACGTTTACGTGGTGAAACTGCCGCTTTTGATATCAAAGGCGATGACGGTGAAGTCCTTGTTGAAGCGGGTCGTCGTATTACTGCGCGTCACATCAAGAACATCGAGAAAAAAGGTATTAACCAATTAGAAGTACCGCATGAGTACATCATTGGTCGTGTTGTAGCTAAAAACTACGTTGATGAGTCAACGGGTGAGATCATCGCTAACGCGAATGACGAGCTATCACTTGAGCTAATGGCTGAGTTGGTTAAAGCAGGTCACACTAAGATTGATACGTTATATATCAATGAAGTTGACAGCGGCGCCTACATGTCAGATACCCTTCGTATCGACACAACAAGCAACCGTTTAGAAGCATTAGTAGAAATTTATCGCATGATGCGCCCAGGCGAGCCACCGACGAAAGACGCGGCTGAAGCCTTATTTGATAACTTGTTCTTCTCTGAAGAGCGTTATGATTTATCAACAGTTGGTCGTATGAAGTTCAATAGCCGTGTAGGTTATGACACTGATACAGGCCCTGGCACATTATCGAAAGAAGACATCGTAGCTGTTATGAAAGTGCTTATCGCTATTCGTAACGGTGTTGGCGATGTTGATGATATCGACCACTTAGGCAACCGTCGTATCCGTAGCGTTGGCGAAATGGCTGAGAATCAATTCCGTGTTGGTCTAGTACGTGTAGAACGTGCAGTACGTGAGCGTTTAAGCTTAGGTGACCTTGATGCGGTAATGCCACAAGACCTTATTAACGCTAAGCCAATTTCGGCAGCGGTTAAAGAGTTCTTCGGTTCGTCTCAGTTATCACAGTTCATGGACCAAAATAACCCGCTTTCAGAAGTAACGCATAAGCGTCGTATTTCTGCATTAGGCCCGGGTGGTTTAACACGTGAACGTGCTGGCTTCGAGGTGCGAGACGTTCACGTAACCCACTATGGTCGTGTATGTCCAATCGAAACACCTGAGGGTCCAAACATCGGTCTAATTAACTCATTGTCTACGTACGCACGTACAAACGACTATGGTTTCTTAGAAACACCTTACCGTAAAGTGGTAAACGGTGTTGTAACTGATGAAGTTGATTACCTATCAGCCATTGAAGAAGGTCAGTTTGTAATCGCTCAGGCGAACTCAAACTTGAACGATGACAATGAGTTTGTTGATGAACTAATTCCATGCCGTCACAAAGGTGAATCAACCTTTATGGGCAAAATGGACCAACAATATATGGACGTATCACCACAACAGGTGATCTCTGTAGCGGCCGCGCTTATCCCGTTCCTAGAACACGATGATGCGAACCGTGCATTGATGGGTTCAAACATGCAACGTCAAGCAGTACCAACACTTATCGCGGACAAGCCGCTGGTAGGTACAGGTATCGAGCTTACACTAGCAAAAGATTCTGGTGTAACGATCGTTGCTAAGCGTGGTGGTGAAGTAATGTATGCCGATGCAAGCCGCATCGTTGTAAATGTAAATGAAGATGAGCGCGTTCCAGGCGAAGCGGGCATCGATATCTACAACCTTACTAAATACACACGCTCAAACCAAAATACATGTATTAACCAAAAACCAACGTGTATGGTTGGTGAGCCGGTTACACGTGGCGATGTGTTAGCAGATGGTCCTTCGACTGACTTAGGTGACTTAGCACTAGGTCAAAACCTTCGCGTGGCATTCATGCCATGGAATGGTTATAACTTCGAGGATTCAATCCTACTATCAGAGCGCGTAGTTCAAGAAGATCGTCTAACGACTATCCACATTCAAGAACTACAATGTATCGCACGTGATACTAAATTAGGTCCTGAAGAGATCACAGCAGATATCCCTAACGTAGGTGAATCTGCACTAGGCAAGCTTGATGAATCAGGCGTTGTTTATATCGGTGCTGAAGTAAAAGGCGGCGATATCCTAGTAGGTAAAGTGACTCCGAAAGGCGAAACGCAATTAACACCAGAAGAAAAGCTACTACGTGCGATCTTCGGTGAGAAAGCGTCAGACGTTAAAGACAGCTCTTTACGTGTACCAAACTCTGTAACAGGTACCGTAATCGACGTACAAGTTTTCACCCGTGACGGTGTTGAAAAAGATAAGCGTGCGTTAGAAGTTGAAGACATGCAGCTTCGCGAAGCGAAGAAAGACTTCAACGAAGAGTTCCGTATCTTAGAAGCCGGTGTATTAGACCGTGCTCGTAAGCTACTTGTTGACGCTGGTCTGAACGCAGACACAATTGCATCACTTAATGCTGAAAAGCTGCTTACTCAAAGCCTTGCTCAAGAAGACAAGCAATCAGAGCTTGAGCAACTAGCTGCTCAGTACGATGAGCTTAAAGCTGAATACGATAAGAAGTTTGAAAACAAACGTCGTAAGATCACTCAAGGTGATGACTTAGCACCAGGCGTACTTAAAATTGTTAAAGTATACCTAGCTGTTAAACGTCGTATCCAACCGGGTGATAAGATGGCGGGTCGTCACGGTAACAAAGGTGTTATCTCGACTATCGTACCAGTAGAAGACATGCCATACGATGACAAAGGTCGTACGGTAGACATCGTTCTGAACCCGCTAGGTGTACCATCACGTATGAACATCGGTCAGATCCTAGAAACACACATGGGTCTTGCTGCACGTGGTGTGGGTGAGCGCATTGAAGAAATGATGAAAGAGCAGCGTGAACTGCACGAAATCCGTAGCTTTGTTAAGAAAGTTTATGATTTAGGTGATTGTCGTCAGAAAGTCGATATCGACTCATTCTCTGATGATGAAGTTCGTCGCTTAGCTGAAAACTTGAAAGGTGGTTTACCGATCGCAACTCCAGCCTTTGATGGTGCTCGTGAAAGCGAAATCAAAGACTTACTAGAGCTTGGTGGTTATCCAAGAAGCGGTCAAGTTACACTTTATGATGGCCGTACTGGCGATCAGTTTGAACGTCAAGTAACCGTTGGTTACATGTACATGCTGAAACTTAACCACTTGGTTGATGACAAGATGCACGCGCGTTCAACTGGTTCTTACAGCCTTGTTACTCAGCAGCCGCTGGGTGGTAAAGCGCAGTTCGGTGGCCAGCGTTTCGGTGAGATGGAGGTGTGGGCACTAGAAGCTTACGGTGCTGCATATACACTACAAGAAATGCTAACAGTGAAATCGGATGACGTGAACGGTCGTACTAAGATGTATAAGAACATCGTAGATGGTAACCATAAGATGGAACCAGGTATGCCAGAATCGTTCAACGTATTGTTGAAAGAAATCCGCTCACTGGGTATCAACATCGAGTTGGAAGAAAATTAAGCCATTTAGGTGCGGCATAAGCCGCACCTGTTAGGCCGAATAGAATGTAGGGGCGAGTTATTCGCCCTCAAGATTAACCTCCGACAGGAGAGCTAAGGTGAAAGACTTACTTAAGTTTCTGAAGCAACAAAATAAGACCGAAGAATTCGATGCAATTCGCATTGGTCTTGCTTCGCCAGATATGGTTCGTTCATGGTCATACGGTGAAGTAAAGAAACCTGAGACAATCAACTACCGTACTTTCAAGCCTGAGCGCGACGGCTTATTCTGTGCCCGTATCTTCGGCCCAGTGAAAGATTATGAGTGTTTATGTGGTAAATATAAGCGCCTTAAGCACCGTGGTGTTATTTGTGAAAAGTGTGGCGTTGAAGTAACGCTGACTAAAGTGCGTCGTGACCGTATGGGTCATATTGAGCTTGCTAGCCCAGTTGCGCATATTTGGTTCTTAAAATCATTACCGTCACGTATCGGCTTAATGCTAGACATGACACTTCGTGACATCGAGCGCGTACTTTACTTCGAATCATTCGTGGTAACTGAGCCGGGTATGACAACGCTTGAGCGTGGTCAGCTTTTAGGTGAAGAAGAGTACCTAGATGCGCTAGAAGAGCACGGCGATGAGTTTGAAGCGAAGATGGGTGCAGAAGCAGTATTAGACTTGCTTCGTGAACTTGATCTTGGCCAATTAATTGCTGAAATGCGTGAAGAGTTACCAACAATTAACTCTGAAACGAAGCGTAAGAAGATCACTAAACGTCTTAAATTAATGGAATCGTTCCACCAATCAGGTAACAACCCTGAGTGGATGATCATGACAGTACTTCCAGTATTGCCACCTGATCTACGTCCATTAGTACCACTAGACGGTGGTCGTTTTGCGACATCTGATCTAAATGACCTTTACCGTCGTGTTATTAACCGTAATAACCGTCTTAAGCGTCTATTAGATTTAGCGGCACCAGATATTATCGTACGCAACGAAAAACGTATGTTACAAGAAGCGGTTGATGCGCTACTTGATAACGGTCGTCGCGGTCGTGCGATTACAGGTTCTAACAAACGTCCTCTTAAATCGCTTGCTGATATGATCAAAGGTAAGCAAGGTCGTTTCCGTCAGAACTTACTTGGTAAACGTGTAGATTACTCTGGTCGTTCTGTAATCACAGTAGGTCCTACGCTTAAACTACACCAGTGTGGTCTTCCTAAGAAGATGGCACTTGAGCTGTTTAAACCATTTATCTACGGCAAACTTGAGCGTCGCGGCATGGCTACGACTATCAAAGCAGCGAAGAAGATGGTTGAGCGTGAAGTGGCAGAAGTATGGGATGTATTAGACGAAGTAATTCGTGAGCATCCAGTGTTACTTAACCGTGCACCAACACTTCACCGTTTGGGTATCCAAGCGTTCGAACCTGTGCTAATTGAAGGTAAAGCGATTCATTTACACCCATTAGTATGTGCGGCGTACAACGCTGACTTCGATGGTGACCAAATGGCGGTACACGTACCGTTAACGCTTGAAGCACAGTTAGAAGCACGTGCTCTAATGATGTCTACAAACAACATTCTGTCTCCAGCGAATGGTGAGCCAATCATCGTTCCTTCACAGGACGTTGTATTAGGTCTTTACTACATGACGCGTGATCGCATTAATGCGAAAGGCGAAGGTGCAGTATTTAAAGATCCTAAAGAAGCTGAAAAAGCATACCGCAGCGGCAACGCTGAGCTACATGCGCGCGTAAAAGTACGTATCAGTGAGACAATTAAGAATGAAGAAGGTGAAGCAGTTGATTACGTTACTATTGTTGAAACAACAGTAGGTCGTGCGATTCTTTCACTTATCCTACCTAAAGGCATGCCGTTTGAGCTAATCAACCAAGCCCTAGGTAAGAAACAGATTTCTGGCTTATTAAACGAGTGTTACCGTCGTCTAGGTCTTAAAGATACTGTTATCTTTGCTGACCAAGTAATGTACACCGGTTTCCACTACGCAATGAAGTCAGGTGTTTCAATCGGTATTGATGACTTAGTTATCCCACCGGTTAAAGCAGAAATCATTGAATCAGCGGAAGCTGAAGTAACTGAAATCAACCAACAATTCCAATCAGGTCTTGTAACGGCTGGTGAAAAGTACAATAAAGTTATCGATATCTGGTCACGTGTAAATGAAAACTTATCACGTGAGATGATGGCTAACTTATCAAAAGACACGGTAATCAACGCGAAAGGCGAAGAAGAAGAGCAATCTTCATTCAACTCAGTGTTTATGATGGCCGACTCAGGTGCACGTGGTAGCGCCGCTCAGATCCGTCAGTTAGCGGGTATGCGTGGTCTAATGGCACGTCCAGATGGTTCAATCATCGAGACACCAATCACGGCGAACTTCCGTGAAGGTCTAAACGTACTACAGTACTTCATCTCAACGCACGGTGCGCGTAAAGGTCTTGCCGATACAGCACTTAAAACAGCAAACTCGGGTTACTTAACGCGTCGTCTAGTAGACGTTGCACAAGACTTAGTAATCAACGAAGACGATTGTGGCACAGAAGATGGCTTAACAATGAAACCGCTTATTGAAGGTGGTGACGTTGTAGAAGCACTTCGCGAACGTGTACTTGGTCGTGTTGTTGCTGAAGATGTTGTTATTCCTGGTACTAACGAAGTACTTGTTGAGCGTAACATTATGCTTGACGAAAAACTGTGTGACCTTTTAGAAGAGCACTCAGTGGATGAAGTACGCGTTCGTTCAGTTATCACCTGTGATAATGACTTTGGTGTATGTGCTAAGTGTTACGGTCGTGACCTTGCGCGTGGCCACATCATCAATCCAGGTGAGTCAGTAGGTGTTATCGCGGCACAATCAATCGGTGAGCCGGGTACACAGCTTACAATGCGTACCTTCCACATCGGTGGTGCGGCATCTCGAGCGTCTGCTGAGAACAGTGTACAAGTTAAAACTAACGGTACATTGAAGTTACACAATGCGAAGTACGTATTAAACACAGACGGTAAGATTGTTATCACGTCTCGTTCAACAGAGATCACTATCATCGATAGCTTTGGTCGTGAGAAAGAGCGTTATAAAGTACCTTACGGTGCCGTGTTAACAGTACAAGATAATTCGGAAGTTCAAGGTAACGATATCGTTGCTACTTGGGATCCGCATAGTCACCCAATCGTTCTTGAGCATAAGTCAAAAATCTCGTTCAGCGATATTGATGACTCAAATACCGAAGCACAAACAGATGAGTTAACTGGTTTAACACGTGTGGTTGTTAAAGACTTAGGTAAAGTAAATGCGAAAGAACCTAAACTAATCATCGAAAGCGATGAGCGTGGTCTGCAAGAAACACGTCTTCCTTCATTCACAACGATTGAAGTAACAGACGGCGCGACAGCAAACCCAGGTGACGTACTTGCACGTATTCCGCAAGAAGGTTCGAAGACTCGTGATATCACGGGTGGTCTACCTCGCGTAGCTGACTTATTCGAAGCACGTAAGCCGAAAGATCCTGCAATTCTTGCAGAAATCACCGGTACAATTAGCTTCGGTAAAGAAACGAAAGGTAAGAAGCGTCTTGTAATCACGCCAGCAGAGGGTGACGCATACGAAGAGATGATTCCTAAATGGCGTCAACTTAACGTGTTCGAAGGTGAGCAAGTGTCTAAAGGTGAGGTTATCGCCGATGGTCCAGAATCACCACATGACATCTTACGCCTACGTGGTGTAACTCATGTTGCAAACTATATCGTTAACGAAGTGCAAGAGGTTTACCGCTTGCAGGGCGTTAAGATCAATGACAAGCACATTGAGACAATTATTCGTCAAATGCTACGTAAATGTATCATTCTTGACGGCGGTGACACTGAGTTCTTAGCCGGTGAACAAGTTGAAGTGGCACGCGTTAATATCGCGAACCGCGACCTTGAAAAGCAAGGCAAGATCCCAGCTAAATTTGAAATCCAGTTAATGGGTATCACTAAAGCGTCACTTGCAACAGAATCTTTCATTTCAGCAGCCTCGTTCCAGGAGACAACACGTGTCCTTACTGAAGCCGCTGTAAATGGTAAGAGCGATGAGCTTCGTGGTCTGAAAGAGAACGTAATCGTGGGTCGTCTGATCCCAGCCGGTACTGGCTTTGCGTATCACCAAGACCGTTTGAACCGTCGTAAGCAAGGTGAAATCATCGAAGAGCAGACTGTTAGCGCTGAAGAGGCAACTCAAGCATTAACTGACGCACTTAATGCTGATATCTCTGGAAACCAATAATCTCAACTTAATCAATAGATTAAGTAGTCGCGAGGCAGTTATCTGCTGCCTTGCGATGAGTTAAGGTTGACAGGTTAAACTTTGCTCATTAAAATTCCGCCACCCATTTGCCTGCACGTTTTGTAACGAGCATGTAAACAGGGCGGATTTTTTATTTTTTCAGTAGTAATTTTAATTTCAGGAGCTATTTAAATGGCAACTATTAACCAGCTAGTGCGTAAGCCACGTCGTAGCAAGGTTACTAAAAGTAACTCAGCTGCGCTTAAAGCGTGTCCGCAAAAGCGTGGTGTATGTACTCGCGTATATACAACTACACCTAAGAAACCAAACTCTGCATTACGTAAAGTAGCGCGTGTACGTTTAACAAACGGTTTCGAAGTAACATCTTACATTGGTGGTGAAGGCCACAACCTACAAGAGCACAGTGTAATCCTAATCCGTGGTGGTCGTGTTAAAGACTTACCAGGTGTGCGTTTCCACACTGTTCGTGGTGCACTTGACTGTGCAGGCGTAAGCGACCGTCGTCAAGCTCGTTCTAAATACGGTGCTAAACGCCCTAAGGGCTAATGGTTCTCCGTTAGTAAGGCCAAGCACTAAATTTTTAAATTAATTGTTTTGGGTATTGACTCTAAAAGAGCAAACCTGAAGATACCGGAGATACAAAATGCCTAGAAGACGCGTAATAGGTCAACGTAAAATTCTTCCAGATCCTAAGTTCGGATCGGAACTTCTTGCTAAATTCGTTAACGTAGTAATGTTAGACGGCAAGAAATCTACTGCTGAAAAAATCGTTTATGGTGCGTTAGACGTGGCTGCTGAGAAATCAGGCAAGTCGCACCTAGAAATCTTTGAAGCTGCACTTGATAACGTTCGCCCACAGGTAGAGGTTAAATCTCGCCGTGTTGGTGGTTCAACGTACCAAGTACCAGTTGAAGTACGTCCAGTACGTCGCAACGCATTAGGTATGCGTTGGTTAGTAGACGCTGCACGTAAGCGTGGCGAAAAATCTATGGGCTTACGTTTAGCTCAAGAAATCGTTGACGCTGCTGACAACAAAGGCACTGCGGTTAAGAAACGTGAAGACGTTCACCGTATGGCTGAAGCGAATAAAGCATTCGCTCATTACCGTTGGTAATCTGCCCTTAACCTTTAAGAGGATTTTATGGCACGTACAACTCCACTTGAGCGCTATCGTAATATAGGTATTTGCGCTCACGTAGATGCAGGTAAAACCACCACAACAGAACGTGTTCTGTTCTACACCGGTCTTTCTCATAAGATTGGTGAAGTACATGATGGCGCTGCAACTATGGATTGGATGGAGCAGGAACAAGAGCGTGGTATCACAATCACTTCTGCTGCAACAACGTGTTTCTGGAAAGGGATGGACGCGCAGTTTGACGACCATCGTATCAATATTATTGATACTCCAGGGCACGTAGATTTCACTATCGAAGTAGAGCGTTCTTTACGTGTACTTGATGGTGCGGTAGTTGTTCTTTGTGCTTCATCAGGTGTACAGCCGCAAACTGAGACAGTTTGGCGTCAAGCGAACAAATATGAAGTTCCTCGTATGATCTTCGTAAATAAAATGGATCGCACTGGCGCTGACTTCTTAACGGTTGTTAGCCAGGTGAAATCTCGTCTTGGAGCAACGCCTGTTCCAATTCAGCTACCAATTGGTGCTGAAGACGATTTTAAAGGTGTTATTGACCTCATTAAGATGAAAGCCATTAACTGGAATGCCGAAGATCAAGGCATGACTTTCTCTTATGAGGCCATTCCGGCAGACCTTCTTGAGCTTGCAGAAGAATGGCGCTCTCACTTAGTTGAAAGCGCTGCTGAAGCGTCAGAAGAGCTAATGGATAAATATCTAGAAGGTGAAGACCTGACCGAAGCTGAAATTAAATCAGCGTTACGTCAGCGTACATTAGCAAACGAAATTGTTCCCATGACGTGTGGTAGCGCATTTAAAAATAAAGGTGTTCAAGCTGTGCTTGATGCTGTTATTGAATATATGCCTGCGCCAACACAAGTGAAACAAATCCAAGGTATCATTGAAGATGGTACTGAGGAAGAGCGTCCTGCTGATGACAACGCACCGTTTGCAGCACTTGCTTTTAAGATTGCGACAGACCCGTTCGTTGGCACCTTGACCTTCTTCCGTGTTTACTCTGGTACTGTTAAACAGGGTGACGCGGTATACAATCCAGTTAAAAGTAAGCGTGAGCGACTTGGTCGTATCGTTCAGATGCATTCAAACTCACGTGAAGAGATCAAAGTAGTCTATGCAGGCGACATCGCAGCGGCTATTGGTCTTAAAGACGTAACAACAGGTGAAACACTGTGTGATCCGAACTCTATTATTACGCTTGAGCGTATGGAGTTCCCAGAGCCAGTTATCTCTGTTGCGGTTGAGCCTCGCACAATCGCTGACCAAGACAAGATGGGTATTGCACTAGGTAAACTAGCAGCAGAAGATCCATCTTTCAGAGTACAAACTGACGAAGAATCAGGCCAGACTATTATTTCTGGTATGGGTGAACTTCACCTTGATATCATTGTCGACCGTATGAAACGTGAATTCAGTGTTGAATGTAACGTTGGTAAGCCGCAGGTTGCATACCGTGAAGCTATCCGTTCAACTGTTGAAGTTGAAGGGAAGTTCGTACGTCAATCAGGTGGTCGTGGTCAATATGGTCACGTCTGGCTTAAACTTGAACCGATGGATATTTCGGACAACGACGCCCCAATTTACGAATTCGTTAACGAAGTCGTTGGTGGTGCCGTTCCAAAAGAATACATCCCTGCGGTAGATAAAGGCATCCAAGAGCAAATGGCTCAAGGTGTGCTGGCAGGCTACCCATTACTTGGCGTTAAAGCGACTTTATATGATGGTTCATTCCATGATGTAGACTCGAATGAGATGGCATTTAAAATTGCAGGTTCAATGGCGATGAAGAAAGGGGCGCTTGAAGCAAACCCTGCTCTTCTAGAACCAGTAATGAAGGTTGAAGTTATCACTCCTGAAGCAAACATGGGTGATGTAGTTGGTGACTTAAACCGTCGCCGCGGCATGATCGAAGGCATGGAAGAAGCATTCGGTGGTCTTAAGCAAATTAATGCACAAGTGCCACTTTCTGAAATGTTTGGTTATGCAACTGATCTGCGATCTGCAACACAAGGCCGTGCATCTTACTCTATGGAGTTTTTAAAGTATGCAGAAGCCGCTAAGAATGTTGCAGATGCAATAATTGCAGCTCGCGCTGTTATATGATTTAGCTTGTCTGGCCCAATAGTGGGTCAGGCGTTAATTTCTTTATAGGAATTTTTTAAGATGGCAAAAGAAAAGTTTGAACGCGTAAAACCGCACGTAAACGTTGGTACAATCGGCCACGTTGACCACGGTAAAACTACCCTAACTGCAGCAATCACTAACGTACTTGCAAAAGTATACGGTGGTACAGCTAAAGACTTCGCATCAATCGATAACGCTCCAGAAGAGCGTGAGCGTGGTATCACAATCTCAACTTCACACGTTGAGTACGATACACCGACTCGTCACTACGCACACGTAGACTGTCCAGGACACGCCGATTATGTTAAAAACATGATCACTGGTGCTGCTCAAATGGA
>NZ_JAJJZF010000035.1:0-30078 GCF_020966275.1 Pseudoalteromonas sp. MB41
AAAACAAACAATATCAAAATCATCTCAAGGAAAAAGGGTTGCAACAAAGTATGTCTAGAAAAGGAAATTGTTTAGATAATGCGGTTGCTGAGAACTTCTTCGGCATATTGAAGAGTGAGATGTACCACAACGAAACGTTTAAAGACGTGAATGAGCTTATTGAAAACATCAAAGAATATATCCACTATTACAACAACGAGCGTATTAAGCTGAAACTAAAAGGCCTGAGTCCGATACAGTATCGAAATCAGGCCTTGGCAGCCGCTTAAAAATGAGTCCAACTTTATGGGGTCACTTCATAAAGCGCGGTTTTTAAATATTTTAGCTAAATAACAATATTAGCCATTACCACCAGTACCACCAGTACCACCAGTGCCACCTGTTACTTCAACGGTTTTAAGTTCACAATTGTCACGGTCGAAGTTAAATGATTCTGCAGTGCCATCAGCTGTAATTGAGGTCACTTCAGGTTCTACTTCAATGCCACGAGGAATGATAGTTACAGCATATGTTTCTCCACTTTCAAGTCCTGAAAGTGCATAAGAGCCATTTGTTTCAGTTGCTGTTGAAGAACGTTTTTTACCAAGAGCGTACTTAACTAGAGCACCTGTTAACGGGAATTGCTTGTCTTGATCAACTTCAGCGTTTGAACATGTATAAGTTACATTCAAATCTTCCGCAATAATTTCAACCGGGCTATCTAGTGCGATATTGATAGAGTTACTACAAACTGATAAGTTGCTTTGAGTACCCCAAACATTACCGTTGTTATCTGTAACGGTAACATCTACAACTGCGTCAGCAGGTATACCCGCTTTAGTAACCGCAGCTGAACCTAAGAAGTTACCTTGTGTTTTCTTGATTTTTTTCTCTTTAGTGATAGTGTCCGACTTAATTTTAACATTTAAGCCTACAGCCGGAATTGCATCGCCAGTAAAGTTGTATGCAATAGGGCCACTACAAACGGCTTTACTTTGTGTTAACACTTTTGTAGAAAAGTGGTCAACACTAAAAGTTGTTGGCATAGTTAATGTACCAGCCGTTCCAACCGTTGCAGGATCTGTTTCTTTTACCCAAATACCAGTGTCTTCATCATAAGAGAAAACATCGAACGTATCACCTGTTTCAATCACTGTACCATCTGCTGTTACATAAGTTGCAGGCAGTTTTGATGTGATAGATACTGGAGATGAGAAGTTTTTAACTTTAGTATCGCCAGCTAACATTTCTACGTTAATAACTGAAGCAGGTACCGCGACTTCAGTTGTGCTTGAGCCATTTAAACCTTCAGGAATTAAATCTACCGCGGCTGCCTTACCAGCTGCAGCATCAATATCGGCAGTGACAATATTTAATGTTACATCTGTACCTGAAACTAACTCGCCATTAGCATCTCTTAGTTCTACATCTTTAGGAATTGTTACAGTAGCACCGCTCGAATCCGCATCAGCAGAAGCTGTTAAATCAGCCGATAAGATACCATCTGCAGCAGCACCTTCACTTGAATCAATAGCAAGTTTTGTATCATCAAGTTTTACAAGAGGTACTATCGCGTCTAAAGATTCTGATGTATCTGATAAATCAACAACAATACTTTTTGAAACGTAGCCTTCAGAAGTAACAAGAACAGTCAACTCTGTTAGTTCAGCATCATCAGCCAGCGTAAATGAAAATACACCGTCTTCAGCTGTAACACTAGTAAGTTCTTCGCCTTCAATGTCAGTAACATTTGTAGAAGGTGCACCTTCCTCTAAAAACTTAATTGTAGCAGGAATCACTTCACCTGTTTCGTTATCTACTACATTACCCGCTACATAAAAAGTAAGTGCCTCAGGCGTATCAGCAACAGGAGCTTGTACTGTTGGTGTTGGTGGCTCTGGCACTGTGGTGTTGTTATCATTATCACTAAAACAACCGCTTAAGCTTAGAGTGACACCTAACGCTAGCGCTAGCTTTGTTAGTTTAAATTCATTGTTTCCCATAATCGTTACCTTTCTTTCCTTTATCGTAAAGTAATCAGACTTTTATTAGAGCAAATAGTACCGGTTTGTGCACCGAAATACGCCACACATGGTTATCTGTTATTGAAGGATAAGCGTACATTATATATACGTCAAGTGAACATTATATATACTTTCATTAATAGAATAAGAAAGTTTTGTCTCGTCCTTCAAACATTGTGGGCGGCACATTTCGCTTTGCCGAATTATAATACAGAGCTCAGCTATTAAAAAGCTCAACTCTATGAATATTTATAGTTTATGCAACTGAACTCATGCTGACTATTAATTTCAGTTCGCCTGCGTAATTGTAAAGTATAATAACAGATTATGTAACAAGTTTATAACTGCGAAAAACTGTCTACGTAATCACTCAGTTTGTCTATGTCGACCACTTGTAAACCTTGATTGCTGCGTTTTACTAAGCCCTTTTCTACAAGCTCAGTCACAACACGTCGATAGGCACGTTCGGTGGTGGCAAAACGTTCTGCTTCGGCATTCACTGTTGGGTAGGCTCTAAGCAGTGTCGGGTTATTATTTTCAGCTCTTAATAAACAATCTTTAGCAATATTATAGCTTAAGGGTAATAGCAATTTGTCTAGGTTGATTTTTTGGTTCTCTTGAAACTTAGCGGCTATTGTTTGTGCTGTGTATAAACTCAGTTCTGGTTTTTCTAAAAGTAGTGCGCGCCAATGTTTAAGCTCAATGAGATTGTAACTAACATCACTGAAACACGTTACTGTGTAGATACAAGGGAGGTTGTTAAGAGCTTCAATCTCACCAATTAATGTATTATTACAGTCAAGTTGACCGAGCAAAAGGCGGCGACCATTACCGACATCGTAACTAAACGAAACGGTACCACTTCTCACTAATACGAGTTTGGAAAGTGGTTGATCTTGATGGATCAGCACTTCTTTTTTGGCTTGTTGAAAACGACTCCCTGCAAAAGTGAGTAATTGATCAACAAGGTAGCTTGAAAAATGATATTGAAACATTAACGCCGCTCTTCGGACAATTGTCCTATTTATTACATCTTAATGACGCTAGCATTAAGATTCTAAGAATTTATGCTAACTTACTAGTAAGGTGTTCACGTTACTCATACCTTCATTTCCCGTGTAATGATTTTAAAGTCGGGTTAATTCTCAGGCTTTACAAGGTTTTTAGTAAGTTAGCTTTTTTATTTTCATTGTCAAAGTGAGCAATGAGTGAGTCTAAAAATGACAAACTCTAATGCTAACCTAAAGCCTAGGAGAGAACAATTGAGTTGGGAATATTTAGGCTATTTAGCATCTGCATTATTGGTCGCTTCTTTAACAATGAGCGATGTTATGAAGCTTCGTTGGTTTAACTTAGCTGGCTGTATCGCATTTACTCTTTATGGTGTAGCAATTGATGCCGTGCCTGTGGCATTTACCAATGGCTTGCTTACCTTCGTTAATATCTACCATATTATAAAATTAAAGCGTCAACCGACAGTTGACGCTAAAAAGTAATTTAATTTTCGTTTTCAAGTGTATATTTAAGCTCACCTGCCAGCCAGGTTTGCTGTACTTTTATAGCGTGAACGTCAGCGAGCGGCACCGTGTAATAATCTTTATTGATTAAAATAAAGTCAGCCCATTTTCCTTGTTCTAAACTTCCTACTTTAAATTCTTGATGGGCAGCGTAAGCGCCTCCCAATGTAAACGCTCTTAGTGCTTCATCACGTGACAGTAACTCTTCAGGACGCCAACCTCCTTCAGGAAGTTGGTTATGGTCCATGCGTGTAATTGCTGAGTATAAGCCATCGAATGGGTCAGCAAGTTCAACGGGGAAATCAGAGCCTGCCGCAATAATGGAGCCTTGTGATAAAAATGTTTTCCACGCATAGGCACCCGTCAACTGTGTTTCGTTCAGACGTTGCTCAGCCATGTGCATATCAGAAGTCGCATGAACAGGCTGCATGGAAGGAATAATTTTTAACGCTTTAAAGCGAGGAATATCGTTTGGCGACACAATTTGCGCGTGTTCAATGCGGTTCCGTAATAAAATGCCTCCCGATTTTTTGAAGACATTTTCATAAGCATCTAAAACGGTTTTATTAGCTTCGTCGCCAATCGCATGGGTATTCGCGCTAAAGCCGTGTGAAAAACTTAAGGTAAATAGTTGTTCAAGCTTTTCTTGCGTTTCGAGCATTAAGCCATGATGGTTTTTGCGATCAGCGTACTCATTAATTAATGCAGCGCCTCGACTGCCTAATGCACCATCTGCATAGACTTTTACACTGCCAATGGAGAGCATGTCGTTCATATCTTTATAGCGACCAGCTTTAAGCATGGTTTCGAGCTTTGGATCGCCAGCACTGAGCATAGCAACAATTCTAACAGGCAGGTTATTGTGTTCTGCACGCTGTTTATACACTTGCCACGTATCGTAGTCTATACCTGCATCGTGTGCTGATGTAATGCCTAAACTGAGTAGGTGATTACCAGCGTTATCAAGTGCGCGATTGATACTCGCGTGATCTGTCTTGGGGATGTGTTGCGTTACTAATGTTTCTGCTTTATCAATAAACACCCCTGATGGCTGACCCGAAGGAAGTTTAATTATTTCGCCTCCAGAGGGCGTATCTGTTTGCGCCGTTATGCCAGCCAACGCCATTGCTTTTGAATTGACCCACACGGCATGACCATCAACGCGAGACAGCACAACAGGCTTGTCTTTTACGTATTTGTCTAAATCTGCTGCCGTAGGAAATTGACCGCCAGGCCAATGTTCTTGGTTCCAGCCTCGGCCAATTATCCAACCTTGTTTATCTTTAGCGAATTCGGCCAACATTTTACCGACCATATCGACAGATTGGGTATTTCTAACATCCAGTTGTGACAAGTTATTGCCAAGCCCAATTATATGACCATGTGCATCAATAAGCCCGGGCAGCAGTGTTGCCTTTTTACCATCGATCGTTGTCGCATCAGGAAAACTAGCCTTAAGGGAATCATCGCCTGTTTTGACAACTTTTCCATCTTTAAAGACTAAGGTTGAAAATTGCTGTGTCTGACCTTGATAGGTTGGTGTGTAACCATTTACGTTATAAATAACGGTGGTGTTAGCGAAGCAAGATATCGATGCAGTTGCGAGTAAGCTGATAATGAGTTTCATACTATTCTTATTTTTATTGATTTATAAAAACAGTATCAGAGTTGCTGTAAACTGCAAATAATTAGGTAATTAAAACGTGCAAAGGGTGACTCGCACCCTCAGCATTATTTGCTAGCATATTCATTAAATTCAGCAAACGATAACTTATTGTCTTTATCGCTGTCGTAACTTTTAAAACGAGACCACAGAGCGGGGTCTCGTGCAGATTCAGAACGGCTTAAGAAGCCATCTTCATTACGATCGAGTTGTTTAAATTTTTCTCCAATACTTTCTGTTGCAAAAACCATACTGCTATATAAACCACAGATTATAAGACTGGCGAAAGTGTATTTTGACATTGCTTTAACTCTTGTTTGTTAAGTAGTGCTTAAATTCAAGGAGTGATATTTGCTGATCGTTGTCTGTATCCCATTTAGCCATGTGCTTTTGCAAGTGTGGCTGAGATGCAAGCTCTTCAACACTTAAATAACCATTTTTATCTTTGTCTAAATGATCAAATCGCTGCTTAACATCTAATGCTAAGGTATTGAAGCTTATAGTAATTAAAGTGAATGGAGCAAGTGTCGCAATTTTCATAATAAAACTCCTCAGAAAGTAAAATCCTTTTTGGGAAAAGTGCTTGCCATAATTTAAATCCCAAAATTTAAATCCGTTTACACGCTCCCTCTGGGATTATGGCAAGCACTTTAAGAGGTTAAGGTTTGAATTTTTCAAACTCTTGTTCAGATAATCGCTGATCATTATTTGTATCAAGATCAGTAAATTGCTTAATTAGCTCAGGGTGTTCATTGGCTTCAGAAAGTGAAATTGCATTGTCTGCATTGCTATCAAACTTAGTAAAACGAACATCCATTTGAGATGCCAAAACGGTCGCACTGATAGCCAAAAATATCAGCGAAAAGGCAGCGATAAGTTGTTTCATAACAATCTCCTATTGAATAAACGACTGAAACTCTGGAAATGAAATTTGGCCATCCTCATTACTATCAATTTGAGAAAAATTGCCATGTAACAATGCGTCCTCAGATGCTTCAGACTCACTTAGCGCGCCATTACTGTCTTTATCAAGTTCATTAAACGTCTCGTTGAGATCAAGCGCGTATGAGCTTATTGATACTAAGCTGGCAAGCATGATTGAAATACAGGCCATCGTTTTCATTTTGTTTCCTAAAATCTATAACTTATTACGGTATTAACAAAAACAATGCCAACTTTAAAATGTGTTTAATATCAATGGTTTAATTATTTTCTGAGTGGTTTGCTCAGCAATACTTACAAAGAGTTGTGTCTTTTTTGCAACGTTTTTTGGGTTCTAAAGGATTATTCATTTTAAAACAGAGAGTTATATTGTTGCTGATTAGCAACAAAAAAGCATTTATTGGTTAAAAAGTGCTGTTATATAGGCTGGATTCAGCGAGTGTCTAAGTTATTTATCTAATAATCATCTTCTGTCACGTTGAAAAGGATCAGTATGCAAGGTCTCGTTGCGAATAAATTTAAACATGCGCTCGATTGGCGGCCCAGTTTAATTGGCCAGTTTGTCTTTAGCACTTTGTTGTCTTTGCTGCCTTTATCGTTGGTTGTGATCGTGTTTTTAAACGCACTGAATAAACAATTGGCTGTGACACAAAAAATTGTCAGCGATAATTATTTAGTTACAAAGGCGTTTAATAGTTTAAAACAAGATTTAAATAGCCTAGAAAGAGCAACAAGACAAAATTGGGTTTTAAAAAGTGAATCACTCGATACCTTAATTGAAAATAAGTGGCAGTCATCGCTGCAAAGTATTGATGAGCTTATTTTTCTTAGTCCATCGACAGAGTATGTGGCGCAGTGGCAGCAATTGGCAGAAGTACTCAACTTTGCCCAGCAACACTTAGTTGCAGAGCAAAAACAAGATGGTGAATTATTTGCCCCAGCAAGCAAACTTATTGCAGAGCAAACTGTGTGGCTACGTGATCAAAATGAATTACGGATCACCAAGAATCAACAGCAATTAAAGGCGCTTCAAGCGTCGTTTATAAACTGGTTAATTGCATTAATTCCACTCACATTATTAGTAAGTGGTGGGTTTTTATGGCGGATCAGTGGCCGTTTAGGTGAACTAACAAGTGTAATAGATAAACTAGGTCAAGGTCATTGGCAGCAGAAAATTTCTGTACGAGGCTCATCGGAGCTAGTTGAGTTAGGTAATAAATTAGAATGGGTGCAAGCGCAGCTGCATATGCTAGAGCAACAAAAAGACACCTTTTTACGTCATGTTACTCACGAATTAAAAACACCGCTTGCCTCCATGGTTGAAGGCACTGATTTACTCGCTGATGAAATTGTTGGCCCAATTAATAGCGAGCAGCAAGCTGTCCTTGAGCTAATTACACAGAGTATGGCACGTTTACGAGTGATGATTGAAAGCTTATTAAATTATAACGCGATTCGTACCAGTAAAGAGAGTGTCACAGAGCTTAACTTCAATAGTATGAAAACGAATATTGAGCGTCACTTTGAACATCGTTTAATTGCGCGAAATCAGTCGTTAATATGGGTAAATGAACTTCCCTCAAAAGCGATGTATATTTCTTCCGAGTTGTTAGAAATGATTCTTGTGCAACTCATTTCCAATGCCTTGAAATTTTCACCTGAACAAGGCGTTGTCACGGTCGAAGCGCGTTATAAACACACTCAGCTTCAAGTGACGGTCAGTGATGTCGGTAAAGGCATTGCTGATTCTGAAAAGACCGCTGTTTTTGGTGCCTTTTATCAGGGGAAAAATGCCAAAGAGCAAACTGAAATGGGCAGTGGTCTTGGCCTCACAATAGTGAAAGAAACGGTTGAGCAACTGAGAGGCACACTTAATATTGCTGATAATGAACCGCAAGGCTGTCGATTTACAGTGACATTACCAATTCAAGTAACCCAAGGAGTTAACTGATATGGGCTTCGTAAATAAAGCCAGTTTTATACCCGCTGTACTCGTTGTATTTTTGACCGGGTGTGCCTTAACACAGCCAACATCATCGACAGCACAAAAAGAGCATAAAACACAGCTAACACCAAAGGAGCAACCTAATCCTAAACCAAGGCCTAAAAGCGAGCCTGTGTATCCGCCAGCACGTTTGGTTATTGCATGGCATGCAGAGCAATGCGGTGGTTTTAAAAGTACGCCGCAGAAGCAGACGTATGTAGGGCAAAAAGAGCTGATCAGTTTATTTAAATATTTATGTATACACAGTGCCTCAGAACCTAAACAAGCATTGGCATTACTCGAAAGCAGTGATCAAGCTTATTATTGGCCTGATGATATAAAACAGTATTTATGGCTACAAAAACAAAGTGTTCAACATAGTCTAAAGGCCAAGCAAGCCAAGCAGGCCTTAACAGAAAAAATGGAAAAAACGTTGTCGTCACTGGCGGCAATTGAACAACAATTGCTGTTACGCGAAGAAACTAAGGAGCAGTAACCATGGCTGAGATAACAAAACCACGCATATTGTTGGTTGATGACGATGCAAGCTTACTGAAATTACTCGCAATTAGAATCGAATCAAAAGGGTATCAAGTTAGCACGGTTGAGAGTGGTCTGGCTGCGCTGCAGCAATTAAAAATGCAAACCTTTGATGCTGTGATTACCGACTTACGTATGGATGAAATGGACGGTATGGCGTTGCACCGCCAGTTGCAAAGTCGCTATCCGTCTATGCCAGTCATTATGATGACAGCGCATGGCTCTATCCCCGATGCAGTTGAAGCAACTAAGCAGGGGATCTTTGCGTTTATTACCAAGCCAGTTGATAAAGATGAGTTATTTGATAGCCTCGCCAAAGCAATCGAGATCCATGGTGTGCATGGTGATGAAACTCCAACGCAAACAAACATAGTTACGCGCAGCGGTGCCATGTTGCACCTCCTTGAGCAAGTAAAGTTACTTGGGCCAACGCATGTTAATGTATTAATTTCAGGGGCGAGTGGCACAGGTAAGGAGTTATTAGCACAGGCGATTCACCAGCATAGTCACGTTAGTGATGGGCCTTTTGTTGCAATTAACTGTGGGGCTGTACCAGGTGAGTTGTTAGAATCAGAATTATTTGGTCATAAAAAAGGTGCGTTTACTGGGGCGGTAAAAGATCACCAGGGTTTGTTTCAACAGGCTCAAGGTGGTACCCTTTTTCTTGACGAAATAGGTGATATGCCACTGAATTTACAAGTAAAGCTATTACGTGTATTGCAAGAAAAAACAATTCGTCCCGTGGGATTTCAAGAAGAAATTCCTATTGATGTACGGATAGTATCGGCAACGCATAAAAACTTACCTGAAGCGATTAATAACCAATTGTTTCGTGAAGATTTGTATTACCGACTCAATGTGGTGAACTTAAAACTTCCTCCTTTGTGTGAAAGACGGGAAGACATAAGCTTGCTGGCACAGCACTTTGCAAGCGTAATAGCAAAACGTATGAATCAAGATGAAAAGCGTTTTGCTAATGACGCAATGCATGCATTGGTGCGTTATGACTGGCCTGGTAATATTCGTCAGTTACAAAACGTGATTGAACAAGTTGTCGCGCTGACCCCAGGTAATGTAATTGCGGTACAGCTAGTTGAAAGCGCGCTCAATAGCAATGTAAGTAATGCAGAGCCATTATCATTAAACGATGCTAAAAAAGAGTTTGAGCGTGACTATTTAATAAATACGCTAAAAATGGCAGCCGGCAATGTTGCAGAGGCTGCAAAGCTTGCAAAACGCAATCGCTCAGATTTTTATAAGCTAATTAAAAAACACAACATTAATGTAGAAAATTTAATCTAGATACAACAAAACCTAGATGCAAAAAAAGGAAAGCGCATGGGGCTTTATTTAGTTTACCTTGGTGGTCGTATACAAGGCTGTCATATCGAAATGCACGATGTTCGATTTGTTGTTGGTGATAAAATTGAAGACACCTACTCAAAGCTAAAAGCGCAGTGGGTGGGTGACAAAGGCAGTGTGCACATGGATAGCTACATGCATATTCAGCACATTGATGGTTACAAAGTAGAGGTGATAGAAGGGGCTCACGAGCAACCTGAAAAGCTTTATTTTGTTAATTTAGGCGCGTATCGAGCAGACAGTCTTGCCGAACAACATGACTTTGCATTGTATGTTGCGCGCAGCAGTGAGGAAGCAAAGCAACGTGCTAAAGACTCTTTGCTTGCAGGGCTGACACATTTGCACAAAGATGATTTACATGACGTAGATGATTGTTTTGCTATCGATTTACTCGATAGCAACTTGACCCTTAAGCTAACACCAAGTGGGCACTCTCAAGCGATGAAACCCGATTGGTTTGGCTATCACGTTTTATAGTGAATTAATTAGTCATCATTCTCGCTTTTACTGGCAACCTTAAAAGCAATGATGACTAAAGCAAACAGTGCAAAAGGGAGTGCAGCAAGTAAATATTCTACAGTATGGCTATCTTGGTAGTTAGGCTGAAGTAAAAAGTGCCCAGCAACACATAACAAGATTGCCACAAACAAAACAGGCAATAAGATTAACTCTTTTTTTGGCGAGTGATTTTTCATTACATAAGGTCAAATTTCAATGGTGGGGCATTGTAATGAGCTAAGTTAAGCTAGGTCAAATAACTTGGTGACTTATATTGCGCTGTATCAACTTTTTTAGTCGGTATTTTCTTTGATTGCTTTTTAGGCTCTGCGGGTTTATCTGTTACATCATTACAATTATAAAGTGCCATTATGAATTCGATTTCTTCACGTTGTAACCTTGATTGCATGATGCCCCCTCGAGTCAAATTTGCCTTTTATAGTACAATATACTAAGCCCGCTAATCTGAATTATTGGTGAATAACTAAGCGTTAAATTGTAATCAAGTGTAACGCTGTCATCGTTGTTTTATAGGCAAACTTACAGTGAACACCACGCCGCTATCATCTGCGATATTTTCAGCCTTGACCTGTCCCTCATGGTAATCACAAATTAAACGAACAATATACAAGCCTAATCCTAAATGGGGTTGTTGCTGATGCTCCTGAGTTCTCACTGATACCATCGAATCAAATATATGATCTACTAAGCCCTCTGGTAACAAAGGGCCTTGGTTCACAATTTTTAGAATAGCGTGCTGTTCGTTTTTAGCTAAACTCACCGTTACTTGGCTGTCAGGAGATTTAAACTCGAGCGCATTATTAATCAGTTTATCAAGAAGTTGGGCAATAAACTCCGGGGCCCCTTGCAGGGGCAGTGGTGATTCATAAAGTGATAAATTAAATAATTTCTCGCCATAAGTAATTTGGTAACCTTGCATGCAGCCAGTGATCACTTGAGTGAGATCAAACGTCTCAGCTTCCACATTTTGAATGCTTTGTTCTAGGCGTGTTGCTTCACTCATTGTGGTTATTATTTTACCTAGTCGCTCAACGCCTTCGCTGGCGCGCGCGAGGTATTTTTGACTAAACTCAGATTGCGGCTGCATTTGTAAGTTTTCAAGCGATGAGCGCACCACCGCAACAGGGGTACGTAATTCATGAGAAAGGCGTGATGACATATTCTCAAGGTAATCGGTATAACCACTTAAGCGGCTGACAATATTGGCAAAACTACGTGAGAGATCACCAATTTCATCATTTGAATCGGTATACGTTATTTTGCCTGTAATTCGGCCTTGTGCATCAATAGCTTGCTCAGCGTTATCACGTAAACGACGAATACGGCTTGAGATCCGTGATGCAAAAAAGAATAAGGTGACAGTACCGACTAGCATGACAGCTAAAATAACGTTAAATAGTTTCTCGAGCGATTTATTACGAAGAGTACGCACACCATTGGTGGTTTCTTCTGCGATAACAGCACCAATGACCTTATCTTGAATCCAAATCGGGTAGGCTGCTGATAAGATCACCGCCTTGCTATCGGGAGTTAAGCGCCACGATGAAGCGGGTTTCCCGTTTAATGCACTGGCGATATGCGTGCCTTGCATAGCGGCCACATCATGCAAAGTATCAATAAACTCATTTTCAGGGCGAGTTAGTATTTGGTAATAAAGCGGATGCAAGTAATCACGCTCAAATTGTTGCCACCATGTTGTTGCCGGTTTATCTGTGAGTCCATCTGCCCAGACACCATCAGCGTGATGTATAGACCCCGCTTGTGCGAGTACGCGATGGTGGCTATCGACTACCCAAATTCGACTGCCGCTATGGCCCATCCCTTTTAAAATACGGTTTATCTCTGGTGAAGGCACAAGCACCGAGCCAATGTCGTTGGGATTGAGTAGGTTAGACGTTGACATAAGTTGAGGCTCAACTTTGTCATCATCCCAATCTTCAATTGCAAATCCCAGCTTGTTGCCAAGCATGCTTAATGGAAAGCGCAGTTCAATGTTATAGCCCGTTTCTGTGCTTTGAAAATAGCCTTGAATCTTTGTAACAGGCTCGCGGCTGATAGCGTCAAAGGCATTAACCCAGCCATCTTGGCGAGCAGCAATCACGTAATGCTTAAATTCACCTTCGGGGGTCTTTAACATGATTTGTAAGTGATCATTGCGCGTAATACTGAGCGTATTTTTAGCGCGATACACCAACGAGCTATCACGCACCTCAAAGACTGCATACAAATAGTTTTCGTACTTACCAACCATATGACTAAATGCTAAATCAGCGTCTTCGTGCGCGGGGTTTACACGTTGTAAGTAGCGTTTATCGTAATGCCAAAAAAGTGCCCTATAGGGTTGCCAGTCAGCAAGTTTGCCATCAAGTTGAATCGGGTTGCTGAGGTTATAGGCATATAAATCACGGCCTTTAACGACCTGATCTAAAAAATTGGTTTGCGAGTCGAATAAGGCTGGCCGTTCATGTAACGCTGTTGCCAGGGCTCGTGTGGTGCCTACGAGTGTTTTTTCTTGGCCCTGCCTTAAAAACTTTTCCATTTCCCAAACATATTCATAGCCAAGCCAAGGTAGTAAAAACAAAAAGCAAGACAGTAAAATAAACTTACTGCGCAAACCAAATCTGAGCATTAAGCTTGCTCCCAGCGATAACCCATACCGTACACTGTGTCGATACAATCGAAGCTATTATCTAAGGCAATAAACTTTTTTCGGATACGCTTAACGTGGGAAGTAATCGTACTGTCATCGACATAAATTTTTGCATCGCTCATTAATTCATTGCGACTTTTTACATGCCCTGGACGCTGCGCAAGTGAATGCACCATCCAAAACTCAGTCACCGTCAAGTCAACAAGCTGATCGTGCCAAAACACTTGCATACGCTGGCTATCTAATTTTAATAGACCACGATGCAGTAGCGCATCTTGATTAGCCGGTTGTTCAAGTGCATCTAAGCGTCTGAATAAAGCCCCAATTCGTGCGGCAAGGTGCGCCATACTGATATCTTTTGTTAAGTAGTCATCAGCGCCCATGCGCAGGCCGCAGACCGTATCAATTTCACTATCACGCGCGGTTAAAAAGATAATAGGCAAGGTTTTCGAGAGCGACCGTAATGTTTGACATAATAAAAACCCTCCATCAATTTCATGCGCTAAGCCAATGTCTACGATGGCTAAATCTGGCAATGACTGGCTAAACGACAGCTCTGCGCTTGCTCGGTCAGCAAACCCAATGACTTGATAGCCTTGTGCGCTCAACATTTCAGTGTAGTTTTCGCGGATGGCTGTTTCATCTTCGACAATGGCTATTTTCTTCATTCTTCCTACTTATTTAGCTTCATAGTCAGCACTATGAATACACTATACCGAAAATTTTACTGTGCGTACTGGCAAAAATGCGATTGCCATTTTTCTGCCACAATTGCTCAGCAGTTTGCCTTTTTTGATCCCCTTTATTGCCATTTCGGCTTGTTTTAATAGCGCTATACCACGTTTGCAACGCCAACCAATAGTTGCCAAACAATTAATGTAAAAGAAAGGATTAAATTATGAAAAAGATCATCATTGCTGCACTTATAACGTCGGCCCTATCAACAAGCCAATTTGTTGAGGCTGCGCCTCAAGCAAAACAAGAAACACCAAAAGAAACAGCTATTGGCCTTAGTGCAGGCGCTTTAGTTGGCGGTTTGATTGGGGGCCCTGTGGGTGCATTTGTTGGCGCATTTGCCGGAGGATTAATCGGTGAAAAAGAAGCCGGTGAGCGTGTTATCGAAGCGCAAAACCAGGCACTTGTTGTTATGCAGCAGCACACCGCAGATTATCAGCAGGTTATTGCTAATAATGCAGTTTTGACTGAGCAACTTGAGAGCTTAAATGATGAGAAAGAGCAATTGCTTCAAGCCCAACTAAATACTTTGCTGGCCATGACCGTTCAATTTAAAACAGGGTCAAGTGAGATAGCCCCGCATTTTGCCAGTCAGCTCGATAAAGTCGCACGGTTACTGATTGAACAACCGCACTTGGCTATCGACTTAAACGGCTTTGCCGACCAACGGGGTGATGAACTCGCTAATTTAATGCTATCTAAGAAACGTGTGAATGCCGTGCAAAGTTATTTAATTAAACAAGGTGTGCCGCACACGCGACTGTCTGCTACAGCATTTGGCGAGAAACAAAGTGTTGCAAGTTCAAATGATTATGAAGATAACGTGTTTGATCGCAGAGTCACACTAACCACACGACCTGTTCAAAACACGCAATTACAGACTGCAAAAAGCAATCGCTAATTCATCTGTCGATGGAGTGACATGTTATGTTGAGTAACCGAACCAAAAGGCTCTTGTCCGTGAGCCTTTTTATCCTACTTTTAGGATATGCTATAAATCCTGCATTAGCCGCTAATGTCAGTGCACAATTACGGTTTTATGATAACTTGCACAGCGAAGTGTCATCAGGCGTTTTAGTCAAAAACGATGTGACGATGACGCTCACAGGTTTAATCAATCATGTGGTTGTTAAGCAGCGTTATCAAAACCCACACCCGTTTGCAGTTAATGCGCGTTATGTATTTCCTTTGCCCGATGAAAGCGCAGTACATGCATTACAAATGCAAATTGGTGAGCGTGTGATTACGGGCAATATTGCACTCAAACAGCAAGCTGAGCAGCAGTTTAAAGAGGCGCAGCAGCAAGGCAAGCGAGCAGCCCTAGTACGTCAGCAACGGGCGAATATTTTCGCAACCGATGTTGCAAATATCGGGGCGGGCGATGAAATTGAAATCACCTTACAGTATCAAGAGATAATTGGTTTTCGTGATGGGGTATTTTCACTGCGTTTCCCAACCACGATTACACCCCGCTATGAGCCAAAAACAGCTCAGCTTAAGCCTCATACAAGCGAAAACCCAGAGCCTAATTCATCGTCAATGTTGAATCAGAGCGCTCTGGCTTCTGCGTGGTTAAAACCGGTGTACCAACGCACAAATAGTCAGCAGGTTGATGCACATTTAAACTTGGCTATTAACATGGATATTGGTTTAGAGCTTAGTGATATAAATGCAAACCTGAGCGGTATGCAAATTGATAACCCACATTTTGGGCGTTATATACTTGCCCTTAATCGCGATGTACCGATGACACGTGATTTTGAGCTGACATTTAAGCCGCTCGACAAAGAGAGTTCACAGGCTGCGTTTTTTAAAGAAGTCGTCAATGGCGAAGAATATGGACTATTGATGCTCGTGCCGCCAGCGGATCATTTTACCGCACAGGCACGCCTCCCGCGTGAAATGGTCTTTGTAGTCGACACGTCGGGTTCTATGCATGGTCAGTCCATGGAGCAGGCAAAGCACGCTTTGTTTTATGCTTTATCGTTACTCGATGAAAACGATAGCTTTAATATTATTGGTTTTGATAATGACGTTACGGCTCTTAGTGAGGCTGCAATGATTGCCAATGACTTTAATATTCGCCGTGCAGAGCGTTTTATATATGGCTTGCAAGCCGATGGTGGCACAGAGATAAGTAATGCACTATCGCGGGTGTTAGATGGCAAACAGCATGATGGTTTTGTGCGTCAAATTGTATTTTTAACCGATGGCAGTGTAGGCAATGAAACACAGTTGTTTTCGCAAATTCAAGCTGACTTAGGTGATAGCCGCTTATTTACCGTTGGTATTGGCAGTGCACCAAATAGTTTCTTTATGACACGCGCTGCTGATATTGGTCGTGGTACGTTTACCTTTATTAGTAGCGCCAGCCAAGTACAGCCTAAAATGCAGCTATTATTCGATAAACTCGCTCACCCAGTTGTAACTGAGCTTGTCTTACATGCAGATAACCAAGAGCTTGAGTACTGGCCATCGCCTTTACCCGATCTTTATTTTTCTGAGCCCGTGTTAGTTGCGGTGAAGTTAGCTGGAAATCAACATGTAACCCTGACCGGGCAGACTCTATCAGGACCCCTTAATATTAACTTATCAGCGAATCACGCGGCGCAAGGTGAGGGCATAGCAAGACTATGGGCAAGGCAGAAAATTAAGTCACTCCTGCTTTATAATGATAAAGACAGCGTAAAGTCAGAAGTCGAAACATTGGCACTTCAGCATCATTTACTCAGTCCATTTACTGCTTTTATTGCTGTTGATAACGTCGCTGGGAACGAAATTGCTGAGCGCTCAGTGCAACTAAGAAATAGGCTGCCGAGTGGAATGACATTGCCACAAACAGATGGGCAAAGTCGTGTATTTATAGTGTTTGGCTTGTTATTGGTATCGTTAGCATGGTTATGGCAATGGCGACGTTAAAAAAGGCCTTACCACTGTGTGTGGGGTTGCTTGGCATTTCACTGCTACTCAATGGCAGTTATATGCAAGCCAAGGCGTGGCTTGCCCAGCATCTGATTGAGTCAGCTTGGCAACATGCTTTGCTGACGCCAAATGAAAAAGTCAGGCCGTGGTTTTACGCTGACGGTTATGTCACAGCACAACTAAATTGGCCTACTCAGCAGCAACGTTTAACTATTTTAGCGGGGGCGTCGGGGCGTAACTTAGCCTTTGCTCCCGGGCATTTCTTACCCAGTGGTGAACTTTCGAGTGACAATGGGGTGTTAATTGCAGGCCACAACGATACCCACTTTGCATTTTTAAAAAATGTGAAAGTGGGCGAGTCGTTTTCTATGCAGTTACAAAACGGCCAAGTCGTGCACTACCAAGTACGCAGTGTTCGTGTCATTCATCAACACGAGCAGGCCTTTTTAATGCAACCCGGTTTGTATTTATTAACCTGTTACCCTTTTGATTCTTTGGCATCGGGTACCGAGTTGAGGTTATTAGTGTCGGCAGACAAGCTCTCATCATCTACGTCAATTTTAAGTTCTTGATGGCGTTGACTGACAATCACGCCCGCAAATACCACACCGATACTTAACCACTGCCAAGTTGTTAGCACTTCTCCCAGTAAGATAGCGGATAAAATTAACGCAAAAATAGGAATCAAATTAGAGTAAGCCGCGGCAGTTAGGACCGATACTTTACTGATGGCATAGTTATACATACCATAGCCGCCTAAGGTCACGCACGAGCCTAAATATAAAATACTCAATAGGGCACTCAAATCATGTTGATTCTCGCTCGGCAGTTCAATAAAGAATAAAAAGGGTGCAAAGAATAGGCTGCCACTAAAGCCTTGTATGGCTATCAGTGTAAGCGGGGAGTAACGTGTTACTAAGTGTTTAACACTGACAGTATAAAAGGCCGCGCAGACCATGGCCATGAGCTCTAAAAAGTTACCCAGTAAAGGGTTTGGCGCTTGCTCGCTACTTGGCGAAAGCAAGGTTAACAAAATACTGCCACCAATACAGAGGGTAAAGCCAACCACAATGGCTTTACTGATGTACTCTTTTAACATTAAGAAAGCTAAAATAGCGACAATAATCGGTAAGCAAGACACAATAACACCCGCTTGCGATGCTGATGTGTATTCAAGCGCATGACCTTCAAATAAGTAATATAAGCAAGGCTCTGCCAGCGACATGCCTATCAAGTATTTCCAGTCGCCTTTTTTAAATTCAAAGCGGATCACAAATCGCCACAAGCATAAACAAATTAAAAGGGTGGTTAACATCCTTAAAAAAATTACCAACACGGGGTCATAAATTGTGATTGCATGCTTTAACGCAATATAGGAACTTCCCCATAAAAAAGTGGCAATTATTAAGCATAAACTGGCAGGCATAGGTGTCGCTTCGTGTGTTAAAAATGAAAAAACGATCCTAGCATGAATTTTTTTAACTTGTTCAAAAACTGTTTGCTGGTATATATAAATTCTCTATTTTATTTACAGAATTAATAACGCAGATGCAAAGGCCACACGTCGTTGTTGTAAAGCTAGGCACAAGTGTGCTGACAGGCGGTACAGACAAATTAGATAAAGCACATATGGTGGAGCTTGTTCGCCAGTGTTGTGAGTTAAAAAAACAAGGTTATCAGGTTGTTTTAGTATCCAGTGGCGCAGTCGCTGCGGGTCGTGAGCAATTAATAACCCCCTGTGGCCGTTCTTTGATCGAAAAACAAATGCTGGCAGCAATTGGCCAAGGTCATCTTATTCATACTTGGCAGAGTTTATTTGCACTCTATGGTATTAATGTTGGGCAGATGCTGCTTACCCGAGCAGATGTTGAAGACCGCGAACGTTATTTAAATGCCCGCGACACACTCAATGCATTGCTTGCGCATAATGTGGTTCCAATCATTAACGAAAATGATGCCGTAGCCACGACTGAAATAAAAGTCGGCGATAATGATAACTTGTCTGCGTTGGTGGCTATTTTAGCAAATGCAGAAAAACTTTTGCTGCTGACCGACCAAGAGGGGTTGTTTACTGGTGACCCGCGCTCTGATGTTAATGCAACTCTCATAAACGAAGTATCACACATTAACGATGAGCTCAGAGAGCTTGCTGGTGGAAGTGGTACAAGTTTAGGAACTGGCGGAATGGCAACTAAACTTCAAGCTGCTGATATTGCTCGTCGTGCAGGCGTTGAAGTGATTATTGCCAAAGGTGCGGGTAAAAATGTGATTTTAAATTGCATGGCTGACAAACTGCCAGGTACTCGGTTTTTAAAATTAACCGCCCCCAAAGATGGTCGAAAAAAATGGCTATTAGCGGGCCCCAAAAGTTCTGGGCAACTGGTGATCGATGATGGTGCCAGTTTGGCACTCCAAGAGCGCGGAGCCAGCCTTTTAGCAAAAGGGGTCAGAGCTGTTAGAGGCCAATTTGAACGAGGTGATGTAATTGAAGTGATATCGAGTGAAGGTCAATGTATTGCAAAGGGGCTCGTTAACTTTAACCATCAAGAAATCGATACAATAAAAGGCTGCCACTCATCACAAATTGCGCAGTTACTTGTGTTTGCACCAAGCAGTGAAGTAATACACAGAGATGATATGATTTTATTATAGTTTTTTAGTAATTTTTATAAATTTAACTACACTAAAGTTACTAATAGTTCTGGGGACTTTTCAATGCAGGCAAACCCTTGTGGACATGAATGGGTTGTGACGATAACACAGCAAGAAGAAGAGCCAGAGCTTGATCAGGCCCTTGTCGATGCGGTGGCAGGGTTAGGAGAGTTTTCGCGGTTTGCTATTTATGTCAATAAATTCTTTAAACCAGGGCTACCTGCACAATTAATTAATAAAGACACCGTGATAGAGAAGCTCTCTGAACACGAGGTCAATGAATTAATAGATAAAGTCAGTCGCAATAAAATCCGCATTAGCCATAACTATGGCTGTATTTATACTTATGTACCTGTTTATTATACGGGAAATGTAGTAGGGGTTTTAGTGATTGAGTCGAATCAAGAGCTCACCGAACGCTGTAGTATGTTAGCAATTTACATGCTAAATATTTACGCTAATCAACTCGCATTGTTGCATAAGTCCCGCCTTGACCCATTGACAGAATTACTTAATCGTCAAACGTTTGATAAAAAAGTGATTGATATCGCGGCGCAAGCGGCGCATGGAGTTACTCACTCAGATGTAAATCACCGCCACTGGTATTTGGCAATGATCGACATTGATCACTTTAAACGTGTGAATGATAACTACGGCCATGTTATTGGTGATGAAGTCATTTTGCTGGTCGCACAATTACTCAAAAATAACTTCCGATTCGAAGATTATGTATTTCGTTATGGGGGAGAAGAGTTTGCCATTTTATTTCAAGCAACCGACGAATGTGATGCGCGCAACGTGTTAAATCGATTTCGTGCGTGTGTCGCTGAGTATCCATTTCCGCAAGTAGGTAGCCTCACTGTAAGTTGTGGTTTTTTGCCTATTTGTGAGTTTGAAATGGTTGCAAGCTTAGTTCAAAAAGCAGATAACGCCTTGTATCATTCAAAGAACATGGGGCGTAATCGCATAACGGCGTATTGCGAATTGGATATTCAAGATAATAAACACAATGATGACTCGATAGAGTTATTTTGAGCCTGTTGCAGCGTGTAGTGCTGTGTTAAAATTGCCCACCTTATTTTATTCAGTATGAGAATGTGAGATGAAGTTTGTCCGCTGGTTGTTAGGCCGCCTTATTTTACTTTTTGATTTTATTTTTACGCCGCGCAGTAAAAAACGTCCTGCTGCAGAGCAAGCACAGCTTGATTTAGTAACATCACAATTTAAGCTATATCAATTCAAAGCGTGCCCATTTTGCGTAAAAGTACGCCGTGCGATTAAACGCCAGGGCTTATCTGTGGAAACTCGTGACGCCAAAGGTAATGAACTCTTTCGCCAAGAGCTATTAGAGCAGGGCGGAAAAATTAAAGTACCGTGTTTACGTATTGAAGAAAACGGCCAAGTAACGTGGTTGTATGAATCAAACGATATCATTGCTTATTTAGATAAAGTCGCTGCATAAAGCGGCTTTTCACTTCGATAATAGCTCATGCTGTGCTAGCATTTGGGCAAATTTTTAATTGTCTTTTGAGAGATATAACCATGACAATTCGCACCCGTGTTGCTCCTTCACCAACAGGTGATCCGCATCTAGGTACTGCTTACATCGCTTTATTTAACTACTGCTTTGCAAAACAGCAAGGTGGGGAGTTTGTTTTACGTATAGAAGACACTGACCAAGTGCGCAGTACAGCTGAATCAGAGCAAGCTATCATGGATAGCTTACGTTGGTTAGGCTTAAACTGGGATCATGGTCCTGATGTGGGCGGTGAGTTTGGTCCATACCGTCAATCTGAGCGAAGTGATTTATACAAAAAGTTTGCGCATCAGTTAGTTGAGCAAGGCAAAGCATTTTATTGTTTTGCAACTAGCGAAGAGCTAGATCAAATGCGTGAAGAACAAATGGCTGAGGGTTTGCGTCCTAAATATGATGGTCGTGGTTTAAATCTATCAGACGATGAAATCAAAGCGAATCTTGACGCGGGTAAGCCGTACGTTATTCGTATGAAGATCCCAAGCGACGGCACGTTTAAGTTTAACGACTATCTTCGTGGCGAAATTGAGATCCCGTGGGAAAACGTAGACATGCAAGTGTTGCTGAAAGCCGATGGCTTCCCAACGTATTTCCTTGCTAACGTTGTTGATGATCACCACATGCAAATTAGCCATATTTTCCGTGGTGAAGAGTGGATCAACTCAGCGCCTAAGCTATTAAAATTATACGAAGACTTCGGTTGGGAAGCGCCTGTACTTGGTCACTTGCCGTTACTTCGTAACCCAGATAAATCAAAGTTATCAAAGCGTAAAAATCCAACTTCAATCAATTACTACAAAGAAATGGGTTACCTGCCAGAGGCACTATTGAACTATTTAGGCCGCATGGGTTGGTCAATGCCTGATGAACGTGAAAAGTTCACGCTAGATGAGATGATTGAACACTTTGATATGAAACGTGTTTCTCTGGGTGGGCCTATTTTCGACGTGGATAAGCTTAGCTGGTTAAACGGTATGTGGATCCGTGAAAACTTGTCAGATGCTGAATTAATGCAACGTTTTGTTGATTGGAAATTTAATACTGAGTTATTCGCTAAAGTATTACCAGAAGCAAAAACACGTATTAATACGTTATCAGACATGGTTGATCTTGCCGGTCATTTCGTGGGCGGTATTCCAAGCTATGATCCTGCGTTGTTAACGGCTGGTAAAGCGGGTGAAGATGCAACACGTCAAGCACTGCAATTCTTCATCTGGCAATTAGAAGGCTTACGTACATGGGAAAAATCAGCGATTTTTGCCATTGCGAAAGAAGTTGCAACGTTCCATGAGCTGAAGATTAAAGATTTTCTTGAGCCGATTTTTGTCGCTATTACGGGCAAAACATCATCAACATCGGTACTTGATGCAATGGAAATATTAGGCTCAGACCTGTCGCGTGCGCGATTACGTGTTGCACTTTCGCACATTGGCGTGTCAAAAAAGCAAGCGAAAAATATTGAGCGCGCTTACCGCGATTACCCGCAAGCTTAAAAATTATTACGCTTTAAAAACCGAGCTATATGTCAAGTGACCCCCAATAGTTGGACATTCCAATTACTGGGGGTTTTTTTATATTTAAATCAAAGTTAACGCAGATTTAACTATGTAAATAGGTACTACTCTAATAGTATTAAACATGTACAACTTATCACTTGTAGGAATATCTTAATTAAGCAGTATAAGGTGGCTGCAAGCGAGGGATTTTTTAAGCTGAAGTGAATGCTTCGGTTAATTTTCAAGGAGAAAGTGATGTTCAAATACTTATTGGTCTGTTTGACCTTTTTTGGCATTAGTATGTCGAGTTTCGCTGCTGATAAACCCAATGTGCTTATTATTTGGGGTGATGATGTTGGTATGTGGAATATTAGCGCTTACCATCGTGGCATGATGGGAGGTAGCACACCTAACATAGATAGCATTGCCAATGATGGCATGATATTTATGGATCATTACGCACAGGCCTCGTGTACGGCTGGTCGTGCTGCATTTATTACTGGTCAGTACCCAATGCGTACCGGTCTTAGTACGGTAGGTCTACCTGGAGCACCACAAGGTTTGCAAAAGAAAGATCCAACGTTAGCAACGATGCTTAAATCTAAGGGGTATGTAACAGGGCAGTTTGGTAAAAACCATTTAGGTGACCTTGATGAACACTTACCAACAAATCATGGTTTTGATGAATTTTTTGGTATTTTGTACCACCTCAATGCGGGTGAATACCCAGAACAGCAAGATTATCCACAAGACGCCAAAACACAAGAAAAGTTTGGTCTAAAAATGCGTGGAGTCATTCATTCAAAAGCGCTTGCTAATGGTAAACAAGAGGTTAAAGATCTTGGCCCATTTGGTAAAGAACGTCAGCGTAATTTAGACCAAGAAGTGCTTGTTGAATCAAAACGTTTTATTCGTGATGCAGTAAAACAAAATAAGCCTTTCTTCGTTTGGCATAACACCACACGGATGCATTATCAAACTAACCTTAATAAAGCGTATGACGGTAAAACAGGGTTTGGTTTATATGCTGATGGTATGGCTGAACTGGATGATGATGTAGGAGAGCTGCTTAACTTACTTGATGAGCTTAAAGTATCTGATAATACAATAGTGATGTTTTCTACCGACAATGGAGCTGCATCAAACTCATGGCCTGATGGTGGCAACCAGCCGTTTCATGGTGAAAAAGGTGTTGGTGGCTGGGAAGGTGGTTTCAGAGTTCCTATGCTTGTTAAATGGCCAGGCCATATTCCAAGTGGTGTAAGCACGGGTGAGTTTATGACCATGGAAGATTGGATACCAACGATTATGTCATGGCTCGGTGATAAAGACCTAAAAGCTAATTTGCTTAAAGGTACAAAAATTAATGGCCAAAAGTATAAAGTTCATTTAGATGGCTTCGATCAAAGTGATATCTTGTTGAATAATGGTAAAACAAACCGTAAAGAGTTTTATTATTTTACCGAAACGACTTTCCACGGTATGCGTTACGGTGATTGGAAGTTAATTTTCACAGAGCAAGAGCATTGGTTCAGATCTTCGCAACAAGCCCTTACTACACCTTATATCATTAACCTAAAAATGGACCCATTTGAGCGCTTCATTGATGCAAGGGGTTACGATGAGTGGGCAGAAAACCGTAGCTGGATTTTAGGCCCTGCAGGTAATCAAATTTCAGAGTTTGTAAAAACCTTTAAGGCTTTCCCGCCTAGCCAAGAGAGCATGTCAGTACAAGTGGATAGTGTCGCTGAAATGATTTCAAAGCAAGCGCTAAACCGCTAACAATATAGGCTTTACCAGGGCACGACGTTGCGACATCGCAGTTTTGTTCGTCACTGGTAAAGCTTTTACAGCTTTCAACCCCGTAGCCATTGCCGCCTCTATTTACCCCCTCACGTTTTAACTGCTCAATAGCAATACTCTATTTATCGCTGTTGGATTGTAACCGCTAGATTGCACTGAACGTTGCCCTAGGCAGCTAAGTTCTTCAACATCGCCAAAATAATATGCATCACTTTGAATAGCTTGTTCTTCACTTATAAATTCCTGTATTCGCTACTTTTCGAATTCATAAGTAAACAAATTAGGGGACTGTTAGTCTTAAACCTATGTTGCCGCAGGCAGATAAAGTTGAAAAAGTGGTGAGTAAAACGAGCAGTCGAGTGATGTCTTTTTCACTTTAACTAAGTTCTATTGTTCTATCGCTAAAAGCATGACTTTGTTGTTAAAAATTGAGGCTAATATTGAATCAATACATCCATTTATGCACTTTGGTTAGTCTTAAATGGGGTTGAAAATGTAACTAAGCTTGAATCTTTGTTAACAGTGTCGATTTTTTGCGTCTTAAATAAAAGTAGAAATTTTCACATTTAGAGAGTGTTCATTAAATTTCGATTAGCGTTATGGCTTGTTTTATAAGCTTAAATTTGATTTTGTCGTTATTTTGGTAATTTATTTGTTAAGGTTAAGTACAAAACGCTACAACTAAGTTGATTAATTTGTTTCATGGGTGTGATTGAATAACGGTTAAGTTTTGAAATGGATATTCATAAAACTTAAATAATTATTCAAATAACTATCCAGGAATTACTTATGCAAGTAAAAACACTCTCAATTGCTGTCGCTGCGGCTCTTTACAGTGCCAGCGCAGCCTATGCGACTGGTATTGAACCTAATAACAACGCAAATAAATTACAAGCACCTAATATTACATTCGATGAAGTAAAAGCACTTTCAAATAAAGTTCATGACGCTAGTTCAGAAACAATGTTGCAAAACAATGGCTTGAACGTAAAAATAAATGCACAAACAAGAAAGTTCGTTGAAGAAGGCATCACAGGCGAAAGTATTTATATTGTAAAACTTCGTGACAATGCCGTTGCATTAGAAGCAAGAGATATTCAATCTCCACTTGCTCGTAGCTTGCAACAACAAGGTGTAAGCAAGATTTTTGAACACGGTAAGCCGTCTTCTCCTGCTGTAATCGACTATCAAAATAAGTTATTAACTAAGCAGCAATCGGTAATGCAGAGCGTGGCTTCAGTAACAGGCCGTACAGAAATGCGCCGCCAGTTTACTAAAGCAATCAATGGTTTCTCAGTAAAAATGACAGAAGCCGAAGCGCGTAGAGTGTCAGAGCTAGGCTCTGTTTCATCTGTTATGCGTTCAAAGAATTATGACCTTTTATCTGATGAAGGCCCTCGTCATATTGGTGCAGACCAAGTGTGGAATGGTACGAGTGTACCAAGCGGTATCAAAGGCAAAGGTGAAGGGCAAATCGTTGGTATTATCGATACCGGTATTAATTCAGATCACCCGTCTTTTGCAGAAGTTGGCGGCGACGGTTATGTTCACACTAACCCGCTCGGCGATGGTAACTTCTTAGGTGACTGTGTTGACGATGCAGAGTTCATCCAATGTAATAATAAATTAATCGGTGTACGTTCTTATGACATGATCACCGATGTGTTCTCTGAAATTATCCCAGGCTGGCCTGCAATTGGTGAAGATTACCAAGGGCATGGCTCGCACGTTGCGTCAACAGCAGCGGGTAACGTAGTTAAAAACGTACCATTAGTCACTGTTGGTGCTGGTGACAAATCAGATGGCATGGTGATTAAAGAAGATCTCTTCCCAGAAATTTCGGGTGTGGCACCGCATGCAAATATTATTTCTTACCAAGTGTGTTACCCATCAAATGATATCGGTGCGAATGGCTGTCCGGGCGAAATATTACTAGCAGGTATCGAAGATGCGATTTCTGATGGTGTTGATGTTATTAACTTCTCAATTGGTGGTTCAGATTCAAACAGCTGGACAGACCCAGTACAACTTGCATTTTTAGCAGCACGTGAAGCGGGTATTAACGTTGCGGCTGCGGCTGGTAACAGCGGACAAGGGTGTGGCAGCGCAGAGTGTTTCGGCTATTTGGATAACTCATCACCTTGGCTTGCGCAAGTTGCAGCAACGACGCATGGTCGAAGTGTTGTGATTGAAACGCCGGTTGAATATGCAGGCTTTGCTGACGCATCAATGGGCTCTGAAGTGCCAAGCTGGTCAGAAATGGGTCTAACAGGTGGCTCACTTAACCAAACAGACATCACGGGTGTCGTTGTGTGGGCTAAAGACTATGCTGATGTGAATGGTGTTAAAGATGCGAATGGGTATTGTACTGCTGACTACCCAGCTGGCACATTTGACTTTTACAAAGATGGCTCGCCAATTGTGGGTGCTGCAGAGGGTGAAACTAACGTAATCGTTATTTGTCAACGCCATGACCCTCAAGACCCTAATGCTAATGCACGTGGTGCAAAGTCTGATCATATCAAAGCAGGCGGAGCAGATGGTTTCATTATGTTTAACCGTAATAGAGACCAAGGGACAGTTGCTGAAGGCTACTCACTTCCAAGTGTTCACTTTACTTATGATCAGTGGAATGGTGTATACCCAAATGATGGTTTAGAGGATTGGGTTGATAGCTTCTCTGAAAAAGGCCACATGATCACCATTAAAGCAACCAATGTTGAGCGTATAGTTAATGCTGAAGATGCTGATTGGTTAGCGCCATTCTCTTCTCGTGGTCCGTCGTATCCAAACCGTGAAGTATTGGCTCCAGCCCTTGCAGCGCCAGGTGTTGACATTTATGCGGCTTACGCTGATGAACATCCATTTGTTGCCACACCATACGGCACTGATTACTCAAGTTCTAGTGGTACATCAATGGCATCACCGCACGTTGCAGGTGCAATGACATTGCTACGCCAGGTACACCCAGATTGGTCAGCAACTGAAATTCAATCAGCATTATCAATGACTGCTGATAACGTGGTGAAATATCATCGCTTGAACAATGAAAAAGATACCATCGGTGAAGCGTCAGTTTACCGTGCTGGTGCGGGTCGTATTAATGTTGCTAATGCAGCTAAAGCCGGTTTTGTCATGGATGAGTCTGCGGAAAACTTTATTGCAGCAAACCCTGACAGTGGCGGTACACCACATAAGTTGAACATGCCAAATCTTGTTAATTTCTCATGTAAGCCGGAGTGTCAGTGGGTGCGTACCATTACTGCCACCGAAGATGGTACATGGACAGTAAGCAACGAAGAAGTTGTGAACTGGAATTTCGACATGAATAAGCAAATTCCACAAAATGGTATCAACTTTGAAATTACCCCTAATAAGTTCTCTCTAAAAGCGGGTGAAACACAAACCATTATTGTTAAAGCATCAATCATGGAAACGCAAGATTGGTCAAGTAACTCAGAAGTAGAGCTGCACAGCAACCTACTGTTTAAAGCAGAAGAAGAGAACATTCCTGATGCGCGTTGGCCTGTTGTATTCAAATATGATCGTGGCGATTTACCTGCTAACCTTACAACCGTTGCACACTCTGATAAAGGCAGCTACGTTGTACAAGGCGTTGAGTTACCAGTTGTTTCATCACCTGTTGCACAAGCATATATGCCAGTTGAAGCAACCATAGATACGTTTGAATTACCAAAAGATAAAGACAATTTCTTCCCGTGGGCTTCTAATCGTACGGTTGAAGTAGACCCCGCTGATATACTTGATGAGGCTACCTATTCTAAGTTCATCACTGTGCCAGCTGATTCTAAACGCTTAGTCGTTGAAGTTGTGGGCGTAGAGTCTGAACTTGAAGGAAACTCTGACCGTGCTAACCCGCTTGTCTACATTGGTAAAGACTACAATGGTGATGGCGAAATTCAGATTGAAGATGAAATCTTGTGTGTCTCTGGTCACGTTGTTTATAACAACTTCTGTAATATCAATAACCCAGAAGAAGGTGAATATTGGGCCGTTATTTATAACCCAGCGAAACAACGTAACCCTGACTTTATCGAAAAAATTCAAATTGCAACAGCCGTTGTTAGTAATGATGTAGCGGATACGCTTGACGTTACACTTCCTGCAAGTGATGGCGTAAACCCAGTTGATATGACAATCAATTGGGATATGAACATGAATGCAGGCGGTATTTACTACAGTGCAATCGACGCTGGCACATCAACCGTAAATCCAGATAATCTAGGGACTATTCCACTTCGCATTGAACGTGGTGTTGATGTTGTTGACGTAGCCGTAGGCACTGAAGCAGCTAAAGTCGGTGACTTAATTCCTGTTAGCTTTAATGTACTTGCGAATAACTCGGGTGCCGACCGTGAGTTCTCATTTGATATTGATGCGCCTGCAGGATTAAATTTCCACTCTGACCGCATTGAAATCTCAAGCACATCAGATGTGGATGCTGAAGTTGTTGACGGTAAACTTGTTATCTCGGGTGTACAACCAGATACACGAGATGTTCAACCTGATTACCTTGTTACTAACAATGTAACCGATGAAATGTGTCGCCTTCCAAGTTTTGGTAATTCAAACCCAGGTGGTTATGTTAACTTATCTGATTTTGGTATTTTCCCAATGTTGTCGGGTTTCCAAGAAAATGGTCAAGCTAACTATGGCCGTGGTTGGATTATTCCAGTTAACACCTTATTCAATGGTGCATACGATAAAGTAAGCCTGTTTAATAATGGTGATGAAGTAAATATGTGGAATAACTTTATCCAAGTTAAAGGGATTGGTACGGTTGATACGTTAGGTGCGCGTTACCTTGTTCCGGCACATTTACGCTTCCCTTACAACAATGTTCCATACGAAAATATGGCACCACTTTGGCGTGGTTGGTCTATCACTGAATCATCTATCACCAAAGATGTTCTCTCTGTAGGTCTATCTGCATCTGAAGGTATCTCACTGGCTTCAACGGCAAATGGTTGGGCTATTATTGAGTGGGATAATGCATCTGACTACGGTAACGAGTTTGGCTTTAGAGGTCAGTACTCTTATGACCGTCGTGATAACTCATTCGATTTCCAATTAATTTTCAATGCTGAAACACGTTTTGGTAAGAATGAGCATGAAATCTACTATGCGTACGATAACATCGACTTTGGCAGTACAGGTACTCACGGTAGTATCGGTGTGCAAGGCTTTAAAGGCCAAGTATCAACATTTGGTCCATTAGGTGATTATTTAGGGGTTGATATTGCGTACGATAACATCGACGAAGTAGTAAAAGATGACTACATCGTCTGTATGGATTACGTTGGCCCTGAAATGTCTCAGTTCGAAGTAACGGCATGGGCTGAAGTACTCCCTTCTGCTGCAGGTCAAACATTGGCACTTAACACCATTGCAAATGTTGATGGCATCGAAGCAATCACTAAGCTTAATGAAATTACAGTACCAAGCAACATCACGGTTGTAGCGCTTGACGATATGGTAACCACAGAAGAAACAGCAATTAGCTTTGATGTTCACTATATTGATGAAACAAACTCGAAAAATGAAATTTCAGTTATTTCAGACAATGTAAGTTTTGAAGTTGATGGCGATACAGTCACCGTAACACCCAATGAGAATTTCTACGGTGAAACAGAAGTGACGGTGGTTGTTTCTGACATTGAGAACCCATCAGATGCTGCAAGCACGACGTTTATGTTGACGGTTGAAGGTTTAAATGACGCACCCGTCGTTTCAGT
>NZ_JAJJZF010000036.1:0-28704 GCF_020966275.1 Pseudoalteromonas sp. MB41
TTGCTGTATCGAATTTGGTTGGCAAATTAAAAGGGAAGTCGTCATATATACTAAGGCGTGAGTATTGGAATCGGATTAAGACGATGCTTTGGGGAAATCACTTTTGGTCGCCTAGTTATTGTGTCGTGTCATGCGGCGGCGCGAGTTTGGATGTAATTAAGCAGTACATTGAAAATCAAAACACACCGCCAAGTGAAAGAGCCGTAAAAACTTCACGCGCTTTAAGTCAGAAAAAAGACTAGTTACCTCTTGCTTGACTCGCCCTTGAAAGGGTGAGATTGCGCAAGCCTAATGTTCAAGTACTAATTAGCTGCACGGTAAGTATTCGCCGTGCAGCAATGAGTATATTTATCTTATAACCCAAATGGGTTTTCGAGGCTATGAGCGGGTTCAGTGAACCACTTTGGACCATTTTCAGTAATATAAAAGTGATCCTCTAAACGCACACCAAATTCACCAGGTACAACTAGCATTGGCTCATTACTAAAGCACATACCTGCGGCTAGAGGTGTTTTATCGCCGCCGACTAGGTAAGGCCATTCATGGATGTCTAAGCCTATACCATGACCGGTACGGTGTGGGCAGCCAGGTGTTTGATACTCAGGGCCAAGGCCTTGCTCTGCTAAGTAAGAGCGGGCAGCGTTGTCGACACTCTCACAACTTTGACCTGTTTGAGCTGCATCAAAAGCGGCCATTTGTGCGGCTTTTTCATAATTCCAAAATTGGCGTTGGCGGTCTGTAGCTTCACCAAATACGTAAGTGCGAGTTATATCTGATAAGTAGTCGTGTACTTTACAGCCAGTATCAATTAAAACCATATCTCCTTTTTTAAGAATTTGTGGCTCTTTGACACCATGAGGAAATGATGTCGCGAGGCCAAACAAAACGATGCAAAAGTAGTTACCAGGCGCGCCAACTTTTTTGTGCGCTTGTTTAATAAATTCTTCTACCTCAGTTGTGCTTATACCCTCATATAGCATGCTGGCTGTGGCCTGATGAACTTTTAAGGTCATATCCATCGCACGCTGTATTAGCATTAGTTCATTGGCTGACTTATGCATGCGGCAATGAGCTGTAACAGGCTGTGCATTAACGAGGTTTAAGCCTGTTTGCGCTTTATTTATGCCATCGAAAATGAAAAACTGCGCGCTTTCGTCAATCCCTACAGTGCCGTTCTCAGCAATGCCCATTTCGGTGAGCACTTTGACAAATAATGCATAAGGACTTTCGTGTTCAAGCCAGCCGCGAATTGGGCCTTCTATAACTTTAAAGCCATTGAGAGAGCCAATTTCAAAATCAGGGGCTATATATTGTACTTCGCCCTTCGCGGGTAAAATAGCACCGACCATGCGCTCACTTGCGTACCAGCGCATACCCGTAAAGTAAGTAAGGTTAGTCCCTGCATTTAAGTAAATTGCATCAATATTATTGGCTTGCATATACTCTTGAGCACGGGCAATACGGGCTAGATGCTCATCAGCTTGAATGGGAATTAAATCGCGAGTCATATTGGAAAGACTAGCAAGTGCTTGTTCTTTCGTTTGAGTACCAATACCTTTGGTCATCATTAGGTTCTCCTATGTATTTGTTTAATTATAATTTTTAAAGAATTAGCGCATAAACCGGTTTATAGAATATGGCTCTAAATTTATGGAGGGGGCTTTATTGAGACACAAATCTGTAATTAACTCGGAAGTTATGGCTCCTTGTGTCAACCCTAAATGCTGATGACCAAAGGCAAAGTACAGGTTATTGTGATTGGGGGCTTGGCCTATTATAGGTAATGAGTCAGGCAATGATGGCCTACAGCCCATCCATGTAGTCTTGGCACTAAGAGGCTGGCTAGCTAATAACGCTTGTGCATGGGGCAGTAAAGCTAATGCACGTTTATTATTAGCCTTTCTATTTATACCCGCAAACTCCACTGTGCCTGCCACTCTTAACCCTTGACTCATCGGGGTCATGATAAGACTCCGTTCAGCGGAAGCTACGGGCCGTGTTAGGCCATGGTTAATATTAACCATACAGTGGTAACCACGCTCGGTATCTAAAGGTGCTGTGTATCCAAGCGGCTCGATGAGAGAGGCACTCCAAGCACCCGCTGCGATCACGACTTTATCGAAATTGAGACTATCTTGTTCATCACTCACCATAAAACCTTCACTTTTAGGCGTGATAGCAACTACTTTCTGTTGACGAAATTGCCCTTTTAATAAACTGAACTTTTGCGCTAATTGGATACAAAATAAATGTGGTTCAATACTATGAGCAACGTCTTCAAATAATAAAGCGTGTTTTATTTTGTCGGATAAACTGGGCTCTAGAGCATGTACTTGCTTTGTATCAAGTAGCTTTACTTTAATTCCTTGCGCTTGATACATAGCCAAGGTGCGCTGCACATCAACCAATGGGGTTTTTTCAAAGGTAAGTAAACTCCCTTGTTTAGTAAGCAGGTGGCCCAGTTGATAGTTTGCTAATAATCTTTCATAAGCATGAATTGCATGTTCATTTAAGGCTTTGAGAGCGTGTGTATGTGCAATAAATCTGGCAGTAGGCATATTTTTAATAAACTGCCAAAACCAAGGGAGAGCTTTTATTGCATAGCGCCAATCAATGCGCAATGGTCCTAATGGGTTAAAAAGCATAGCAGGTAATTTTTTTAATAATGCTACCTGCGCTAGAGGAAATACCTGTTCGGTGGCAAAGTGCCCAGCATTACCTTTTGAACAGCCTTGCGCTAGGCCATTTTCATCGTATAGCGTCACTGCAAAGCCAGCTTGTTGTAACTGTAAAGCTGTGCAAATACCAATTACACCGGCACCGATCACGGCGACTCTTTGAGTTCTTGTATTGGTCAAAATTACCTTCCCCTGATGATAAAAGTAAAACGCTATACGTTTTTTAAAAAATAAATCGATATTGTATTTACTGACAAGTAGTAAGAAAAAGCTCTACAAGCTCTTTCTAACTCATTTTTAGTTATAAATTTCAATTAGTTATGTGTAATTAGTTATTTGTAATCTTTTAAGGGTGTGTACCTATAAATTTAATATTAAAATAGGATATTGATTATTGTATACAATATACTTATCATATCAAGCATAAATTCAGTTCGGAATAGGCAAATGAAAACCAATTGGCATGGTGTAAACCCAGCAATAGCCGCTCAGTTTAATAGTGATGAGTTAGTTAACTCTACATGGCAACTAGTTGGCAGCGCTATAGTAAAAGCTATAGCAGATTTTAAACTACTGGTTGTAAATGAAAAAACTTCTTCATCAACGCTTAACGATACTGCGAAAGCGTATTGTGTTGATGTAAATAAACCTAAATTGGATTAAGTGATGCGCAAAGGAACATTTTTTTGTATAGATGGCCATACTTGCGGTAACCCTGTGCGGCTTATAACAAGTGGCCACCCTCTGTTACAGGGAAATACCATGAGCGAAAAGCGCCAGGACTTTTTAGCTAACCATGACTGGATCCGTCAAGCGCTCATGTTTGAGCCCAGAGGTCACGATATGATGTCGGGCGGTTTTTTATACCCACCTACTAGCGAAGATGGTGATGCAGCCATTTTATTTGTAGAAACTTCCGGCTGCTTACCTATGTGTGGTCACGGTACAATGGGTATTGTTACCTTCGCCTTAGAGCATGGTTTGCTACATGCTAAAACCCCCGGTACTTTAAAACTGGATACGCCAGCAGGACGAGTTCAGGTCAATTATGAAATGACTGGTGGTAAAGTGCAGTGGGTTAAAATTTACAATGTGCCTGCTTATTTAGCGCATCAGTCTATATGTATCAATATTCCAGAGTTGGGCGAATTAAAGGTTGATATCGCCTTTGGTGGTAACTTTTATATTATTGTTGAACCACAGGGCAACTTTAAAGGTATTGAACATTTTAGTGCAGGGCAATTACTCAAATACAGCCCATTAGTGCGTGATGCTATTAATACCAAAATACAATGTATCCATCCGCTCGACTCTACCGTTCAAGGTGCTAGCCATGTGTTATGGACTGGCTCACCCAAAAATTCCAACTCAGATGCGGCTAATGCGGTTTTTTATGGAGATAAAGCCATTGACCGCTCACCATGCGGAACAGGCACTAGCGCCCGCATGGCTCAGTTGTTTAGTAAAGGCTTATTGCAGCAAGGCGATGCATTTATTCATGAAAGTTATATTGGCAGCCAGTTTATTGGCTGTATAGAGCAGGTGTCTGAAGTGGCAGGTCAAACTGCTATTTTACCTAGCATTCGCGGCTGGTCTCGGGTAACCGGAACGAGCACCATTACAGTAGATGACGACGACCCATATGCCTATGGGTTTCAAGTAATTTAACGAGGAGAAAAGCATGACATTAACAGGACAAAGCCTAATTGCCGGACAATGGCAAGGTCGCGCTGAGCAAGGTGAATTTCAAGCCTTTTCACCGGCTAAAAATCAACCATTATCGACACGCTACTTTAATGTAACGAGTACTCAGTTAAATACGGCAGTTGATGCTGCTGATAATGCTTTTATCGAGTACAGAAAAACGAGTTTTAGTCAGCGTGCAGATTTTTTAGAGTGTATTGCAGAGCAAATTTTAGCACTTGGCGATGATTTACTAACGCAAACAGCGCAAGAAACCAATTTACCTATGGCACGCTTACAAGGTGAGCGAATGCGCACGGTTAATCAGTTAAAAGCATTTGCCTGTGCACTGCGTGAAAACCCAGACTCACCACTAGGTTTAAAGCTGCTTGATGAAGCTGATAGTAATCGCTCGCCACTACCTAAACCTCGTACAGAGCTTAATTACTTACCTCTTGGGCCTGTAGCTGTATTTGGTGCGTCTAATTTTCCGTATGCATTTTCAACACTCGGGGGGGATACCGCCGCCGCACTTGCAGCAGGCTGCCCAGTGGTTGTTAAAAATCATACTGCGCATCCAGGCACTGGGGAGCTAATGGCCCGTGCAGCGCTTGCTGCGATTAAAGAATGTGATATGCCGCTAGGTGTATTTTCAATGCTGCAAAGTGATGTTTACGATATTTCGCATCAATTAGTCGCGGCGCCAGCTATTAAAGCTGTTGGTTTTACGGGGTCATTTAATGTCGCACGTTTACTACAAGAAACAATTGCCAAGCGTTCAGAGCCTATTCCGTTTTATGGCGAGCTCGGCAGTATAAACCCACAAATAGTTTTACCAAAAAAAGCTCAAAATGAAGGTAAAGCTATGGCTGAAGCGCTATGCCAATCAATGCTAATGGGTAATGGCCAATTTTGTACCAGTCCTGGCTTATGGCTGGTACCAACGGGCTGTGATGAATTAGAAGCCGAGGTAGCCAACTGCATTAGTGCAGCCGCCTCAGATACTTTATTAACCCCAGGTATTGTGAAGACCTTTAAAAAGCAAGTTAGCCAGCGCAGTGAGCTTGAAAACGTAGAGCTTATTGCAAAAGGCGCACTTACAGAAGACTTTCATGGTAACGCCCATGTATTTGCCTGTAATGTTGATACCTATTTAGCAACCCCTGCATTACGTGAAGAAGTATTTGGCCCAGCGGCTTTATTGGTTCGCTATGAAAGCATAGAGCAGTTAAGTTTACTAGTAGCAGCGCTTGAAGGGCAGCTTACGGCAAGTGTGCATGACAGCGCTGATGATTTAGCTAAAGCTGAACACGTTATAGAAGAGCTGAAATACAAAGTAGGGCGTTTAATACACAATCAAATGCCAACCGGCGTAGAAGTATGTGGCTCAATGAACCATGGTGGACCATTTCCAAGCTCCACAGATGTACGTAGCACTTCCGTTGGGTTAAATGCAATGTTGAGATTTTTGCGACCAATTTGCTATCAGTCTTAGTTAATTGTAGCGGGAGTGCAAATTGCATTTCCCGCTACCTCTTTATTATGAAGGATTCTAACTTGGCATGCGTGTTTTCATAGGTATAATGCATACTAAATGCAATTTATAGAAATTACTATGGCCATAGAACATAAAACTCGAACTCAGCTTGTTACAGAAGCTATTCGTGAAAAAATTCTTTCAGGTGAAATCAAAGCGGGTGATCCGCTACGCCAAGCTGCATTAGCCACAGAGCTAAACGTGAGTCGAATTCCGGTGCGTGAAGCTTTGCTACAACTAGAAGCCGAAGGGCTGGTTAACTTTGAAGCTCATAAAGGAGCCACTGCCACACAGCTTTCGGCGTCGCAAATTGACGAAATTTTTGACCTCAGAGCACTTCTTGAAGCCGAGCTATTAAAACATTCAATACAAAGCTTAACTGATCAAGACTTAATTGATGCCGAGCTTATTTTAACTGAGCTTGAAAGTGCCATGGATGCCGGCGATACCCACCTTGCCACTGGCGATTTAAACAGCCAGTTTCATGCTAAATTATACAGCCGAGCTGCGCGACCACAAACCCGAGAGTTGGTTGATATGTATAGTAAAAACTCTGAGCGCTATGTACGTATGCATATTTTATTGGCAGGTGGTTTAACAAAAGCTCCTGAAGAGCACCGTACTTTACTTGAGTTATGCAGAAAAAAAGACTGTCAAAATGCCTGTGAATTTCTAAAAAATCATATTGTTAAAGCTAAAAACGATATAAAAAAATTACTAATAAAATTAGAAGGTGAAAAAAGTAATTAAAAAATATACCTAGCAACTAGTACAGGCTATTAAACTCTAATTTATAATTTTAGGCATTGCTTTTGCTTTTCAGCAGCAATAATACAGAAGTGATGCCTTCCCTCCCTTTTTATTATTCCAATTAGCACCATAAATAGATCCTTTCTGTTGGGTCGAAAGTTCATAAGAATTTTTCACTAATAAGATCAGTTGCTTAAAGATGAATATGAATTATGTGTATATTTAATATTGTATACAATATGTAATAGGTGTATATTTTTTGTCGTCTAAGTTAAATAGGCAATAAAACCAACAGGAACAAGGGAACATTCACATGTTTACAAATAATAAAAAGCAAACTCGGGGAATAGGCATTAAATCGCTGTTAGCAACGGCGGTAACAGCTGCATTAATAATGACTCCTACAGCAAAAGCAGTTGATGGTAGTAGCATTGTTAAAGGTCATGTAGTGGCACAAGCTGGCAACGATTTAACCGGGGCTACAATAACTTTAAAACATAAAAGTAAAGGCTTAGTGTATACCATTACTAGTAATAATGATGGTGACTATTTACTGCGCAATGTGCCAGTTGGTACATATGATGTCACTATAAGTAAAGAAGGGTTTGAGCCGTTAGTTGAAGAAAATGTTGCAGTGACGATTGGTCAATCAATTATTCTCGATGCACAATTATATAAAGCCGGTAGTGATATTGAGCGAATTGCTGTTACTGGATCCGCTATTCGCCGTGTAGATATGGCTTCGTCTACTTCAGGTCTAACATTCAGTGATGCTGAATTAAAAGCTATGCCAGTAAACACTGGTTTTGAAAGTATTGCGTTATTAGCTCCAGGTACAGCTGCACCGGGTGGCGCAAGTTTTAATGGTGCTTCAAGCTTTGGTGGTTCATCAGCAGCTGAAAATGGTTATTACTTTAATGGCTTAAACGTAACCAGTATCCGTACAGGTTTAGGCTCAATTCGCTTGCCATGGGAAGCTATTTCACAAACGCAAGTGAAAACGGGTGGTGTTAGTCCTGAATTTGGTGGAGCACTTGGCGGTATTGTTAATGCGGTGTCTAAGTCTGGTGATAATGACTTTAACTTCGGTGCAGAAGTACGCTGGGATCCTGATAGTTTACGTAGCCAGCACGACTCTATTTATCAAGAAAATGGGACTATTAGCACTAATACGAAGCAAAGTAGTTACGATTTTAAAGAGCTTCAGTTATGGGCTAGTGGTGCAATCATCGAAGATACCTTGTTTTTTTATGGTTTGTTTGCACCGCGCCGTGAAGAGTCAACTGGCGCAGGACAAACAACTTATTCTGATTTTGAGCGCGATGAAGACCGCTGGTTTACAAAAGTAGATTGGTTTATAAATGAAGATCACTCAGTGGGTTTTTCAGCAATGAACAATAAGCGCACTTGGACCGATAAAACCTTTGCTTACAGCTGGCAAGAGAATGTGATTGGTGAGCAACAAGGTGTGGATGCACCAGGGGAAGATGGCGGTAAAGTATATAGCTTAAATTATAATGGCTACCTAACTGATACTTTTTCTGTTTCAGCAGTTGTTGGCCGAGTGACTGAAAACGTTGAAAATGTAGTCGCATCTCCAAATCCTGGAGTTTGGGATGAACGTGATGGCTTTGTCACTTTGAGTCAACATACAAACTCGTCTGTGACTGAACAAGAGTTTACGCGCGACCAAGCAAGGATTGATTTCAATTGGGATCTAGATATGCATTCAATCCAGTTTGGTATTGATTACACTAATGTAAAAGTTGATTACTTTGAAGGTCAAAACGGTATTGGTGATGCTGAGGGATGGTGGACAGTTAAAACTGCCGGTGAAAATGATATATCAGGTGCACCTTTGGGGAGTGACTTTATAGAAAGACGAGTTCGAAGTCGAGAAGTCGATTCAGATACAACTTCACTCGCTTTTTATATTAATGATTCATGGCAAGCAACCGATAGTTTAGTGCTTAACATGGGGCTACGCTATAGCCAGTTTGAAAACACGGTATCAGATGGTCGTGCCTTCGTTGATATTGACAATCAAATAGCACCGCGTTTGCAAGCTATTTATGATGTGTCGGGTGATGGCAGTGCTAAGATCTTTGCTACATATGGGCGTTATTTCCAACCCGTATCTGCGAACATGAATATCACCCAAGGATCTGCTTCGATTGAATGGTTTGAGTACTTTGAGTTAGATGAACTAGACGCAAACGGTGCACCAAGTTTAATGGCTGATGGCTCGCCAAGCAGAGGAGATATGCTGCGAGATAGGCGTTGGCGCCAGCGTGGTATTACTGAACCAGGGTTGATTGCTTCATCTACATTAAAACCAATGTACAGTGATGAATTTACTATCGGCTATCAGCAAGAAGTGTTCGATACTATGTCAGCAGGTGTACGCGCTATTTATCGTGATCTTGGGCGCAGTGTTGAAGACACTGATGTCGGACCGGTATTAGCTAAAAAGCTGGCAGAAATGGGCATTACCGATAACGTGGGTCAAGGCTCTTATTATGTGCTTAATAACCCAGGTGAAGCTATTCAAATGTCATATGATTTTGACGGTGATGGGCAGATTGATGAGGTTAATTTAAGTGCTGATGAACTTGCTTTACCAGAGGCGAAGCGAAAGTACTTAGCACTTGAGTTTACCTTAGACGGCAATGTGACGGATGATTTACGTATTAATACCTCATATACCTGGTCACATAGTTATGGTAACACCGAAGGGCTTGTGAAAACGGATAACGACCAAGCTGATCCAGGCTGGACAACCTCTTATGACTATGGCGATTTGATGGATCACGGCTACGGTAACTTACCTAACGACCACCGCCATGCATTTAAATTCAGTGGTGCATACAACATCACAGAAGCTCTGACCATTGGTCTTGTTGCCCGTACTACATCAGGCCGTCCTAAAAGTTACTTTTCAGTTCATCCAGCGGGCGTAGATAGCTGTGCAGAGGGGAATCCTTGGGATGCGTGTATTAGCCAATACTATGATCAAGCATCACATTACGATGAAAATGGTAATCCAGCTCCTCGTGGTAGCAAAGGAAACCTACCTTGGTTAACGAATGTCGATATGTCATTGACTTATAACACGGACTTTTTTGGTACCGATATGACTTTAAAAGGCACCGTCTATAACTTATTTGATGGTGATAGTGCTATGTCAATCAATGAAGAGCGTGCGCAGTACGGTGATAATGGCTTAGAACTGAATCCAGACTATGGACTCGTGACAGGGCGTCAAGGCGCGCGTTATGTGTCTTTAGTTGCACGTATAGAGTTTTAACTCCCTAGTGAAACAGCTGTTTGAAAACAGCGGACTAAGCTATTTATCTTAGGGTAATTTAGTGTGTTGTTTTGATGTTTAAGCACATGCTCATTTGAGCCATACAGCCTTAATGCTGAGCAGGAAACTGCTTGGCATTTTTCGTATAAATTTTAAGGTTAACTATGACGAACAGTTTATATTCTCATTGGCAACAGCCTAAAGATGGTTGGCTGCAAGTGGATACTCTTGATATGCATACCGGCGGTGAACCTTTACGCATAATCATTGATGGGTTTGCTGAACTACAAGGGCAAACCATGATTGAAAAGCGAGCTGATTGCCTAACAAGATTCGATCACCTACGTAAAGCACTGATGTTCGAACCCCGAGGTCATGCTGATATGTACGGCGCGTTGATCACAAAACCTGAACGTAAAGATAGCCATTTTGGCGTACTGTTTTTACATAATGAAGGCTATAGCACAATGTGTGGTCACGCTATCATTGCGCTTGCCACAGCAGCTAAAGATAGCAGCATTTGCAACTTTATTGAAGGCGTTAATGAGTTACGTATAGATACACCTGCAGGGCTTATCAAGGCGTATATTACTCTTCGAAATAACCAACTAATAAGTGTTTGTTTTGATAATGTTGCAAGTTATGCAGAAAAACTTGATATGCCAATAGAGATACCTCTGTTTGGTACCGTCAATTGCGATATTGCTTATGGCGGCGCTTATTATGCTTTTGTAGATGCTGATACTTTGGATGTAAGTTTGGCGCCCAACGATCATGAACAAATTATTAGCTTAGGAAAAATCATTAAGCAGCATGTTAATAGCCACTACCAACCAAAACACCCGACCGATGATGCATTAAGCTTTTTATATGGGGTGATTTTCTATTCAAATTCACAAAAAAGTCATTCTGTATTTAGTCGTCATGTCTGCATTTTTGCTGAGGGCGAATTAGATCGCAGCCCTACTGGTACCGGCGTGAGTGCCAGAGCTGCATTAGAGTTTGCAAAAGGCAGGCTTAAATTAGGACAGCAAATAAAAATAGAGAGTATTTTAGGCTCTATATTTTCAGTTGAGCTAAAAGCGCAACGCATGTTAGCTGATACCCATGCAGTAATACCTAGAGTGAGCGGTGAAGCCTTTGTCACTGGCAAACATACTTTTTTAATTGATCCAAATGATCCCCTAAAGCAAGGATTTATATTTCGATGAAAAATCAATTTACCTCTCGCCAACAATTACTAAAGCAGGCATTAAAAAAAAATGGGTTAACAGCACTACTCGTATTAGGCCATGAAAATATTCGTTACTTAAGTGGCTTTAGCGGTAATGCTGCTTACGCGTTAATAACTGCGGAGGAAAGTGTACTAATAACCGATTATCGCTATTTTGGCCGAGCTCAAGAAGAGTCTATTGGCTTTGAGGTTGTCAGCCGTGATCGTGATAGTGAAACATTAGGTCAGTGCATAAATCGTTTTTTAACGACTAATAGTCAATTAGGTTTTGATGCCGCTTTTATTGATGTTGCACTTTGGCAGCAAGTGGCAAGTGAGTTAACTAGTCATACAGTTACACAAGTTACCGGTATGGTTGAACGTTTACGCATGGTTAAAAATGATTGGGAAGTCGAGCAAATAAAAGCGGCTGCGGCCATTGCTGACGAAGCGCTTAGACAAACATTACCCTATTTTAAAGAAGGTGTAACAGAGCGAGACCTAGCGCTGGAACTTGAATTCAGAATGCAAAAACTAGGCTCTGAAGGAATGTCGTTTGCCACTATTTTAATGTTTGGAGAGCGTTGTGCACTGCCTCATGGCAGCCCGAGTGAACGTACTCTATCTAAAGGTGATTTTATTACTCTTGATTTTGGCGCAGTGGTCAATGGTTACCGCTCTGATATGACTCGCAGTTATGTACTTGGTAAAGCTTCAAAGAAACAATCAGCAATCTATCAAAGCGTAAGTAATGCTCAGCAAGCAGCGATCAACCTACTCAAAGCAGGTGTTGACTGTCTAGACTTACAAAACATCTCACAGCAAGTACTCGATGACTCTGGTTTTGGTAAATGGGCAGGGCAAGGGTTGGGCCATGGAGTTGGCTTGTTTTTACATGAGTTGCCCTTTATTAATAAAAATTGCCGCCATGTATTAGAGGCAGGTAATGTGATCACGATTGAACCTGGTATTTACATTCCGAATTTTGGTGGTGTGCGAATAGAAGACGATATTTTAATAACTCAAAATGGTTATGAAGTATTAACCCACGCCCCTAAGCTGTTCGAATTGGAGGGGTAGGATGAAAGTAATAGATCAAACGCAAATTGATGCTGTCCTAGATTTTGACTCGCTTCGCATTGCTTTACAAAAAGGATTTGCTCAGCAGTTTACTATGCCCAAGCGTCATGTGTATGAGTTAGATAAAACAGACACAAACCATGACGCATTTGCCGTATTACCAGCATGGAATGAACAGGTTATTGGAGTAAAGGCATTTACCTACTTTCCAAGTAATACTGATAGTGAGTATGCGTCACTTTATTCAAAAATAATGCTGTTCTCTCGTGCTCATGGTGAACCTCTTGCTCTAGTTGATGGTACACGTGTAACACTTTGGCGCACAGCTGTAGTATCTGCTTTGGCAAGCTACTATTTATCGCGAAAAGATAGCCAGCATTTAGTGTTTTTTGGCAGCGGCAATTTAGCTGAGTATATGGTTCGAGCACACTTGAGTGTGCGCGATTTTAAATGTGTAACGTTAATTGGGCGTAATCAAGATAAAGTTGCTGTTTTACACAATAGCTTACAGCGTGCATTTACTGATATTGAGTTTGTTATCGGACAAAGTTGTGAAAAAGTTATTAAAAGTGCCGATGTGATCAGCTGCGCAACAGGTTCACCAACGCCATTATTTAAAGGTGGTTGGTTAAAGCCTGGTACACATGTTGATTTGATTGGTAATCATCGCTGCGACTCGCGCGAATGTGACAGTGTTACTATCGCACAAAGTAAGGTATATGTAGATAGCAAGGAGAATGTTCTTGCTGAAGCTGGTGAATTGTTGATTCCTATTTCTGAGGGAGTTTTTGATGAAGCTAATATATCCGGCGAGCTTGCGGATCTAGCTAAAAAAAATAACTATGAGAGAAAATGTGAATCCGATATAACAGTATTTAAGTCTGTTGGCACAGCGTTAAGTGATCTTATAACTGCCCATTATATTTATAAGTCATTAAAAAAATGAGTAGCTTATTACTTTTATTATTAGGGCTTTGTTTCGTTATGTTGAGCTTACTAACATTTATAAGATGGCTCAGGATTCGTTATGATAAGCAACATTGGCGAGTTTGTAAAATTGTAAACATTAACAATGTAATTGATAATAACGTGCGCAATTTAGAGCTTTTGCACTACAAGAGGATGTTAGTCAGCTATAAATTCAAAGGTAATTTTTATAGTGTTTTTGTTGCTTTTGATCAGCAGCTTATAGCCCAGTTTAAAAATGGGATTGATTGTACAATTTTAATTGACTCTAACAATCCTAATGTCACTTATCTTAATAGTAATTGCTGGGTGAAATACTGTGGAGTTTGGCTTTTTTCGGGCATTATTTTTATAGCTTCAAGTTTTTTAACTTCTAATTAAATTGTAATGTCTAAGTTAGGTGGTTGGTTGAGTGTATAATTGTAGATGTCAACATACTTTCATCTCAAATGAGAATTGTTAGAGTATGGCTTTCATACTGCCGCATTAAAATTCGTGATGATGAACTGCGTTAGTGGATATAATAGAAATGGCAAAATTAGTTGGAAAGATGCTAATAATTATCAGTTAATGCATGTCTACTCAGCTTCTCATACTTGAAAGAAGTGTTGCTTGTTTTGTGAATAGTGATGAGCTATGCCAGTTGAATAGCACCATTACAAGTCTAAATACTTAGTATAGCTAAAGTTGTTAGTAATTTAGAAATTCATAATGTTTAAAATTTTAAAAATTGATCGTAGAATTAAAAAAATTCTGTGTAAGACACTTTAAACAAATGTCCCAAGATAAATACGTATCAATTACAGAAGCAGCAAGATATGCTCGAGAGAAAAAGTTATCCTCAATTAAAGAATGGCTTGAGGCCAGTGAAGGTGATGAATTTCCAGAGTCTATGCCTAAGCGCCCACCTAATGTATATGGCTGTAAATGGTCAGAAGTTTTAGCTCCTAAAAACTCACCTGGTTGTGGGCGATTCGTTGAGTTTCATGAAGCTTGTCGAATTGCTCGGACATTGGGTGTTGAGACGATGACGCAGTTTAGGGAGTTGAGTAAAGAGGGTGGTAGGCCTGCTAATATACCATCAAATCCAAATCTTCATTACAAAAGTGAATGGAAAGGTTGGGTTCATTTCTTAACTGGAAAAACTGAGTAAAGATTTAAGCTGTTATTAGTATTAATCATCAGTCTTTTTTCAAATCTGTTTTTATTTCAAGCACGCAATGGAGTTGTAGTTAATACTTAGACTGCTAATGGTAGTATGTCATGTCGGAGTTTTGTCACCTAGCAGAGCCACTATTTTGGTTCGAGAATCGGAAAACCAAACCTTCAGCCGTAAAAACTAACTCCACTTTCCCTAAATTATCTGTCAAAAATAGTTTTTTTTCAGGCATTTCTAAAATCCATTTCAAGTAAATTAATAAGCTCAACTTAATAGATTTTCAAATTTGGACCAAATTCAAAAAGGAATTCTATTTAGAATAACAACTTACTTTGGGTTCTAAAATGCTATTTCGTAAACTATTACTACTAGCCTTGGTATATATATCTTTCAGCACTAAAGCTGAAACCACAGTAAATGTTGAACCTGTAAACACCCTGTCCTCTAAAAGCTTACTAAGTAGTAAAGCTGATGAGCCGTTTACAATAATAAAGGTACCAACATTGTACACCTTGGACGGAAATAAGGCTTTTGGTGAACAGCAGATCACATTTAAGTTACATAGTGACGCACCAAGCTCTGTTGTTGTAAATGGAATTACTGTAACAAAAGGGCAAACTGTTCAATTTGATAAGGCTGTTAACTCAGCTGGTGGTCTAGACATTCCAATTTACCCAGGGGTAGTTGGATCATCAGGAGCTGCAAATTATACCATCACTCTAAGTGTCAAAGGGGCAACATGTCCTGAAGGCTACATTTTATCTGGCGGAATGTGTTACAGAACCACGACTCAACCAGCAATTAAAGTATGTCCATCAGGTTATTTGTACAGTCTCAATTCGGGAGGTTGTTCTAAAACATATACAGTAGACGCCACTAAGAACTGCCCTGCAGGTACAACGTATTCAAATGGTGTATGTATGGGTTCATCGAGCTCGCCTGCTAGCTCATCTTGTCCCGCTGGATATACGCGCTCTGGAAGCAACTGTTATAAAGACACTCAAATTGATGCTACTAAGAATTGCCCATCTGGTACAACATACTCAAATGGTTTATGTCTAGGTTCATCTAGCTCAGCAGCAAGCTCATCTTGCCCCGCTGGATATACGCGCTCTGGAAGCAGCTGTTATAAAGATATTCAAATTGATGCATCTAAGAGTTGTCCATCTGGTTATAATGTTTCAGGTAACCAGTGTAGGAAAGTAGAGCAAACGGATTTTATCTACATGTCATGCAAGCCTAGTTATGAAGAGGCTGGGCCAACTAGTTATTGCCCTAATGGAAGTTCATTTGATCCAAATTCAACTAATTGTACACTAACGAATAACTCAGGTTCCCAATGTGCTTTAACCAAATATGAAGGGGGGAAGTATGTCTGCGGTTCTGGTGAAACCTTAATTCCTTCAGTCTATCCAACTTGCCAAAAAAAGAATGGACAGACAGTGCCTGCATCATATTCATGTCCAGCTGGAACCGTTGATTTAGGTTCTGGGGTATGGCGATGTATGTCAAATACATCTTATGCTGCGGATAAATATTGCCCAAGTGGATATACAGATGGCGGTGTTAGCTGCGAAAAAGTACAAACTACCAGTATCACTTACTCTTGCCTATCACAATACAGTTTGTCAGGGTCGAAATGTAATAAGAGAGAGAGTGCGAGTTTGGTTTACTCATGTCCAGCTGGTGGCACATTAAATGGCACTAGCTGCGTTAGCTCTACATCTACTGCTGTGACTTACTCTTGTCCATCACAATATAGTTTGTCAGGGTCGAAATGTAATAAGAGAGAGAGTGCGAGTTTGGTTTACTCATGTCCAGATGGTGGCACATTAAATGGCACTAGCTGCGTTAGCTCTAAATCTACCGCTGTGATTTACTCTTGCCCCGAAAATTATATTCTATCAGTGGATCTGTGTAGTAAAACTGAAGAAGTTCCAAGCACTAATACTTGCCCTGCAGGTTGGAGCCTAGAAGGGGAGGAGTGTACTAAAACCGAATCAGTTGCACCATAATACCTTCCACCAAGTCCAATTTTTAAAATTGGACTTGGTTTAAAAACACTTCAACCAGAAACATTTTAAAAAATAGATTAAATTTCAAAATTACTCTTTTTTCCCGCCTTTTAATTAGAAACAAGCTGTAAATTATATGTAGTTATTCGAACTTGGTATTTTACATATGTCATTGAAAGATATTGGAAATAAAATTCAAAAGGCTTTAAATGTATTTTTAATGCCTTATCCAGAGCTAATTAAAAATGGGGCTGGGACCAGTAAACAAGAAATGAATGATATTGGTTTTGCTATTTTCTCGGAGCTGAAGTCGGCAATGGATATCATTTCTGAATTAGGGAGAACACCAAGCATAGCGCCAATGGATTTAAACCAACTTACCATTCCAGCAGATGTATTTTTAAATAATGAAGATATAAGAAACGCTATTCTAAAAAATAATCCAGATGTCACTTTAGAATCTTTAGCTGAAATGAATGGCCTGTTTATAAACCCAAAAACAGGTGATGTGTTTAAGAAACATGCTCAGCTAAGGATTTAAGATGGACATAAATTTGTCAAAAGGCTTTGCTGAAGCAGAGAAAAACTTAAAGTCTGCTCAATCATTATTGCTTGCTAAGTATGATGTCTCTTGGATATCCAACCCGGAAAAAATAGATTTAGATCGAATAGCGTTAATAGATAAAGAAACTTTAACCGAAATTAATGACGCTCTTGAAATGATCGCTCAAGCCAAAGATGCTCATGAATTAGAGAGGGAATTATGAAAACTCAGTTCTTAATTTGGTTTTTAATTGGAGTAATTATATTTCTTTTGGACTTCATGAAATTTGATACAGAAAATATAAAATGGCTGTTCGCTGTAGTGGTTGGTGAATTTATAATTGCCTTTATTTTCTTATCAAGTAAAGTTGGCAGCTTTAAGTAATCCTTGTAAATTAGTTACTTAAGTCCGATACTGGTTAGTATCGGACTAATCTTTCGATTCGAAAATTAATATGCTCTTACTAATAACTATTATTATTTTCAATATTTTATTGCGAGAATACTAAAGCAAAGTAATACCAAATTTTCAAAAATATTGTTTTTGATTGGGATACCTTTGCATGAAGCTGCTCATTATTTTATAGCCCGATTAACTCTAAGGAAAATTGTACACTGTAAGTTCATACCAAATTTTAATATGTCCCCACCTGCCTATGTTATATATAATAACGGCTCTTCAATTTTGAGGTAAGTGGATTTCGTTGTAGTGGCAAAGAGCATTGTGGCGGGAATCAATATAGGGATTGCCCGCGCCATTTTGCCGTCGAGCCATCAGATGAATCTAAAAAGTAAAATGCAGTGTTTAATTTTATCTTTTACTTGTTAAATTTCGGAAGTAAAACATCCCCTTCTACCTAGAAAAATCTTTTTAATTAATAGAGTCTAATTTCCCAAGATTCTATTTTATAGTTGATTTAACATAATATTTAAATTGCATAAATGGGCATTTACACAAGTTAAGTAAGGGTGTATAAATGTACAGTGCTTATGTTTTCGTATGAATTTAAATTATGAACAGCAGATTGGAAAAGATTATCGATTTAAAACAGCCTCAATTACCGGCTACCAAGATTAAACAAAAATTAAATGAGATTTATGTAAACCCTAAATGTCCGATATTTAATTATGTTAACTCTTTGGCGGCGGATACATCCAAAGAGACCGTCACTCGATGTTTGCAAGCAATTGCAAAACATACCGGCTACGCAGATTTTTATGAAATTAAATGGGCAGAAATTACTTCAACTGATTTGAATAGCCTTATCCATAACCTAAAAGCCAAGGAACTATCTCCAAAAACGATTTCATTATATGTATCCGTTGTAAAGGGTGTGTGTGAGCATGCCTATTTGTTAGGGCAGATTTCTAGATTGCAGCTAGACGGTATTCTAAAAGTGAAAGGAGAAACCGGCTCTAGAATAAAAAAACATCAGGTAATTTCTCGTTCTAGTTTCCAAGGGCTTTTGGAGAGAATAGCAAGCTCAAACCCAACTAATAGAAATAAAATGCTTAGAGATTTGGCGCTTTTTCATATTTTAATTGGTACCGGGTTAAGAAGAAGTGAGTTGGCCACAATAGAAATTTCATCATTAGTCTTAGAGCTTAGTAGCGAAAATAGAGTTACAGTAAATACTCAGTATTTGAAGATTATTGGTAAAGGTAATAAGGAAAGATATGTTGCGATCCACCCTATTACAAAAATTGCTTTGGAAGACTGGTTGAACGTTCGAGGCATAGAGCCTGGTCCTTTATTTGTCAAAGTGCCACGTAGTGGAAATATTGATGTTGAAAATAGTAACCCTTTAACTGGCAGCGCTATTTATGAACTTTGTAAAAAATATAACACTGTTGCTCCCCATTCCCTAAGACGATCATACGCGACTTGGCTCGATGAAAAAGGCGTAAAGATAAGCAGAATTAGTAAACTGCTTGGCCATTCTAAAGAAGTTACAACTGCAATGTATATTGTAGATGAAGATTCAAAGGCATTTGAGGATGTATTAAATAATTTGTTTTAATCTCAAATCTTTTGTTCTTGATTGTCTTTATTTGGTACAATTCACTGAAATATATAAGTTTATTGCCTAACAAAATGTGACAAGGATCAACATATTTTTATTTGTTCATTTTAAATTTATCTTTTTTTGTTAGAATATAATGTAGTGAATTTATAAGAACAACCAAACATGGCTGATACATACTTTAAAAATCTAGATAATGACTCAAAGAAAAAATACGTCTCGCAAGTTTTAGAACGATGCAAACAGGTGTGGGGTGTTGATGAGCTACATGAAATTGAAGATGAAAATGGACGTCGCGCCTTAGGGCATAATGCGAGCACTATGAAAATGTGGTTGAGTCGCCCTTCTATGCCATGGGATTTTATTTTAACTACTGCAATTAAAAAAAATGTAAGCCTGGACTACCTTCTTTTGAACATAAATGAAAACACGAGCCTAGAAGATGTTAGACCAGAAGAGCTTCTTGAAACTGTTAATAAAATAGTTGCAGGTTCATTAGAGGAAAGTGCGGATTTCGGCATTATTGATCCTACTTTTGTTCCAACAATTACTAAAAAGATTAAAACTTCATTAGAAGATGCTCTAACGATTAAAGCTAAACCGTCCAAATCAGCCTAGAAAAAATCAAATTAGCAATAAAATGGCCAGAAAGACTCTGGCCATTTTAATCCGACTGGCGTAAAAACAGTTTTTCCGTGAAAAGGTTTTTTACTTTAGCGATAAATGTTGGGGCCAGAAATGCACTAAGTAATATCAAGTCGTTTATATTTACAGTAATGGAATAAAAAAAGCCTAAATATGGGTTAAGGGAATTTTGCGTAATATAATTTAACATCAAAATTAGATGCAAGACAGAATTTATCAAAAAGATACACATTGTAATTACTGAAGCACCTGAGTACCCTTTACCCTTCCTTATAAAAGGAAATAATAAGGCAATGATAAGCGCTGTAATGCTATCAAAAAGTGAGAACATCAAATACATATTGACTATACCATCTATAAAACCACCGCCTTCTCTTGAGTACTCCAGAGCCATTAAGTAATCAGTTGATAAATAGGATATTGTAACGAATGTTACTAAACACATGTGTGAGAATGATGTTTTTTTATAGTAGGCTTTAATGATAGTTAGGCAGAAAACCACAAAAAGTAAGCCTGAAAAGCTCATCAAGTATTTAAAAAAGAAGTCACTAGCTCCTGCAGTAAATAACTTGTTATAAGAAATTACAAATGCATTTATATGTTCCATATTAAGCTCTGCGTTTGTAGCTGGCTAAATTAACAACATTTTTAAGCTCAATCTTGGATGCATAGGCTGGGGTAATACTACTCTTTTGAGGAAAGCCTTCTATTCCAGCAAGTTCAGCTTTAATTTCTTGAATTCTACGGAATACAGCAGAACGCTCATCATTAACTGGCAGTCCTTTCATGTAGACCTCCAGTTGAATTGACTCTTGAACCAACTTTCTGACGCGCTGCGCTATTGCAAGAGAACGAATAAATTCACGCTTTAAGAATACAGTTAAAGTAATCACCCAAAATATGAAGCAGAATAATAAGCTCATTAAGGCTATAGGCGAGGCTCCCATATAAACATCCAACTCTAACTACTACATCTATTTTAATAATAATGTACTGAGAGTTTACCAGCAATAGTCCTTTATTATTGCTTTTATGTGGCCAACTGTTATCTTTTGCCAGGGTATTTGAGGAGAAGAATATACGTCTGTTTTAGATGAGAAAGAGTCATAGTGTGGCGAAAATAGCACTAAAAATGTCATTAGCTTCATTAAAATTATAATTTCTGGCGGTCTTTTTCTCAGCAAAGGTATGCCTATAGATCATTACGATGGCTGACTAAGTACTTCAATCTCCGCTTTTAGATTTTGCCTACTTGTACTCTCAGCAAGCATACAAACTCTCAAATTTGTTTGGCCTAAAAATGCGAAATTTTAATTAAAAACAAACTTAATATGTTCTATTGGTATTTATCATTGAGTGATGTTAATTGGAGGTTCAGATGTTACTCATTAAAAAGAAACAAAGCCCAGTTCGCGGGTTATTTTACATTTCACTTTGCATTTCATTATCTATTGTAAGTTGCAGCTTGAATTCATATTTTCGATACGGCATGACTTTGCCACTTGAATTTTACACACCCTTAATCATTACTTTGAAATTGCCTCTATTGAACTCAAAGCAAGGAACTGTGCTTTTTGGCCCTGTTAAATTGTTTAATTCTGGAAAATAGCGCGATTTTAAGAGTGTGATATCTTAGATTTAAATGATCGATGTGGAAGACTTACAATGAAAAATAGTACAGCACTAATATCAATAATCTTAGCGTGCTTATCTAGCGAAGCTGCAGCAATTATCCCTGGGGATAATACTGCATGTTATCCATTATCATATGATAGAGCTGCAATCAAAAAGCAAATAAAAGTGGATCTTCTTACTACGTATGCGGCCTTAAACACTATAAGTGGAGAGGAAAAACTATTGAATGACACTTACTCAGCTGAACTTGAGAATATAAAAGTGGTATCTACTGAGTTTCAAAATTTTAAATTTTCTTACTCTGAGCGTGATGGCCAACTTTGTGGTTCAATAGTAAAAAAGTAATTAATCTAAAATAAGAGGGTAAATATGAAAGAATATTACGTTGTAGAAATTGGTTATAGTGGTGCTGGAGGTGCTGGAGGAGATGTAGCTAAAAGATTTACATTGGATAAAGACAAAGCTCTTTGGTTTGCTGAGGTATTTTTTACGGGCCTAAAAACATTAGATAGAGAGTCTGGCTTTATAAAAATTATTGGTTCAGATAAAACTCTTTCTTTAACGATTTCTAATAATACCCTACCCAATTTTAATAGTATCAAGCTGCCCTTGCCGCAGTGTAGCCATTAAGAATTCTATTTACTCATTTATGGGCTTCACGGCCCATTCGAAATCGGCCTAAAAGTGAAATAAGAAATAGAACTTCCCATGCAGAATACATTTTCTATTCCAGCGGCTCAAATCTTGGCCATTTAGAACGCAAGCATTAAACGGCTAATTCAAAGCTTAAACACTCTTAGGCTTTTTTGACTTTTTTTCATCCCAAGTTTCGAGGACAAATAATGCTAAAGTATGCGCAGAGTGAATAGCAAGCCTAGCGTGGCGTGGTTTCAAATTATAAACCTTGCGTCCTTCCCCATGCGCTGAGCTTGCATGCGTTCTAAATGCACCAATGCCTCCCACAATTGACAACATCCCAGAAATAATCCTCTTTAGATCATCATCTTGAACTAGTTTAGTGTCAAAACCTAAATCATCTCTTACTACTTTCCAAACACCTTGGAGATCTTGCTTTTGGGGGAACAGTAATTTTTCATCTTCAATGTATACCTTAAAGATTGACTCTAATATGTTACATGCAGCGGAAACAGCGTCTCGTGGGGCTGAATTTACATTATTTAATGCGCGGTTAAACTCAGCTTCTATTGAAGGGATATCACGCCCTTTAATTACCTCCAATAATGATTTGCTGGGAGCTGAACTACCGTCTGAAACTGTCCCCCCATTGATGTATGTTAAATTACAACGCTCAAAGACTTTTATTAATTTAGTCTTTAGCTCTTGCTTTTGCGCTGTAATATTTACTCCCCATTGATAGCTATCTTGAGCTAATTCATCAGACAACTCCATGTATTCTTCAATGATTTTCCCTAGAATTTTAAGTGGAAAATCAGATTCTTTATTAATTCGTCGTAACCAAGCTTGTATTTTTACTTGCTTAGACCCTACAGGCGGTTCTCCTGGTGCGTCAGCATAGGTAAATAGGTTATCTAATCCAACGTGTGACTCTATCTCATGCAGATTATCTGATAAAACAGCAATAACTGGAGCAGGAATTTTTTTTCGCATAAATTTTTGATATGAGATTGCAAATGCCAACAGTTTATCAAGCATTTTGTAGGATATAAAATATCCACTGTTATTTTCATATGGATACCTTGTTTCGGAATTCCGGCTACTTTAACATTAAATCTATACCATCATACTAAAAGCTATAATCAATACTCACCCACCCATAGTGCCATTGAATAGCCCCGATTGTATTGCGCCCTACTTCAAGAAGATAAAAATAAATAAAAGAAAAATTAAATTAAACAAAGGACAAAAACGCAGATGCTGAGGTGTGTGCTTTATATACAATAAATGGTATGATGGTATAGAAATTAACCGCTTAATTGAATTGCCTATGTCTTTGTATAATGATGTTGCGTTTGCATTTAACCAATTAGTTAGTGCGACTGAAGCACTTAACCAATTCCTTCATGAATGTGAGGTGGTTCATGCTGAATGCTATAAGTTACCAGCTTCAGCTGGTGATATGTCCGATACTAGTGGCTGGGAATTAGTAATCCCTGAAAAGCATACCGGCTTTACTGCATTAAGTATGGCCACAGGTTCTTTTGCCCGGTTTACGCCAGATTATAACCACTCACCTAAATACCCTTTTAGACTACCTGGCTTTATCCAATTGGCGCCAATTCATTATCAATCAGCTTCACAGCTGGTGGATGCATGTAATTTACAAAAAGTGATAATAAAAGAGCTCATCAACAGCAGCAAACTCAATCAAGGTCAAAAGCGAGAGCTAATACAATCAATTTGCCCTAACGCTATTACCTTACAAATATACAGGCTGATCAAAGTTGCTGATGGCCCAGTTAAACGAGTTGGTTTTACTTGGTGTAACAAAAATAGTATGAGAACTATTAACAAAGAAGAGTTTCTTAAGTATTTAGCCGGCAGTAAAGATAACCCACCTTCAGGTAAAACTAGATCTGAATGGGCGCCATGGGTTGAAAAAGAAATTGAATTAGTGAAATCAAAACCTGGCGAATTTATCAAGGTGAAAAGACCTTTACCAATAACACCTAAGCTGAACGTTTCTTTCACTGATGACACTAACACGGTTATGTTTTATGGCCATGTACCTATCATTGTATTCGGTGATGAGCCTTGTAAGATCTCACCATTAAAGAGTTGTATCAGGACAACAAGTGAAGCTGAACATTACAATTATTTAATCAAAAGACTGTATGTAGTGAATGAATAGATTTTGAGGTTAGTATAATGACATCGGCAGAATGATGCATGACGTTCGCACTATAAAATTATCGTACGAAAAGGAGAATCTCGTTTCTGAATTATACGATGGAATGAAAATTGCGGTTATATGCGGACAACTCAAACCAACTACTTAATTATAGGCAACAAAGTGAACTACTCAGCCTGCCTTTGAAATTCGCGGAAACAGAATCCATGGCTATTTGAGAGCTTCCCCACCCTGTATATGAGATTAAATTTACATATATATGAAGGTGACACAGGCCGTCTATGAAATTCGGGCTTAAACTGTATTGCCCCGCTTGCTGGACACGCTATACACACCGCGGCTTTGAGCGTTATTTGACAAGCACTTATCAAAAATGGAGTAATAATTAAAATGCTTTAAAATATGACGACTCCTTAGATTCCATACGTTATGAATTGAGAGCACTTGGGTTCCGCTTTATAAAACCTAAATTAAGACAATAAATCTGATTTGACTCGCTATACTCCTGGTTGGTTTCACCAGAAAATACTCAAAAAGCAATGGCTGGGAGCTACTCCCTGGTAGTGGAGGCCCGTCAATAGCAAATACTATATAGTGGGAAAGATAATATCAGTTATGGGCCAAATAGTTCCGGATACCTACCGCTTGTTATCTATAGAGACTTTATTGGCAAAAGAAAGCCCCAGATAAATTTTACAAGGATTTGTATTATACCACGAGCTTTACTGACAAGGTTAATCATAAATATGCTGTTGATGATGACAAGGCAACATAGTGATAAAGAACACCGCAGCCACAATTGGCAAAGTTGCGCATAGCTCAGAACAAGTAAAAATAACAATGAATAAGTTAGAGCAAAAAGCGAAGTTTTATTGATATTTTATCTGTCATTCAAGGAATTGCCTTATAAACCAATTTACTGGAACTGAATGCTGCGATAGAAGCTGCGATAGAAGCTGCAAAGCCGGCGAATAGGGGGACTGTTGCTTATGAAGTAAGAACATTAGAGAGCCAAACACACGATGCAACTGAGGAGATTCAGTCAAAGTTCAACTTATTGCTGTCAGGTAGCCGTCAAGAGTCAGGGCTTATAGTCGAGAGTGTTTATATTGCGGGTACGACACAAGAGCAAAGTACAGTATTGTGAAGACGTTTCCAGAAATATTACCGAGATATCTATGATGGAGGTATAAGCCTCAAAAATAGCATTAAAATTTAAGTCAATGAGAATCATTGGAGATTGCACATTATTTGCTCTTTGAGAGATTCTAGACTATCTTTCAGCTAACTTCATCAAAGTTATACTGTTTTATAGTAGTACTGGGCTAATGAAACCTTTGTCTTGAGAAAGCCATATGCAGAAAACGCAAACACTTTTATTTACCAAAAGTTTAAAAGGTAAACTTCTGTTATATGTGCTTTTACCTTCAACAGTGCTTTATTTTTCAACTTTCTATTTCTGGGTTTCAGAAACGTTAGAACAAAAATTGACGAATACTAAGCAAGCACTTGCCTTTCAAGCCAATCTTCTTTCACAAGAGCTTAATAAACAAAACTTTAGTGCGCTACAAATTGCCAAAACTATGGCAGATGCCCAGCATCATGGTCTTTTTGGCCGTCGAGAACAGAGTAGTGCCTTTGCCAAATCAATTATAATTAATAACGAATTCCTGGAAGCTGCTTACTTTGGTTACGAACCAGATGCTGATCAATTCGATTTAAGCTATTTGAAAGTAGCGCCCGAGGAGGTGCGTTTAGGTTTGTCAGAGACAGGACGATTCGTTCCATATTGGAAGCGGGATGAAAATTCTTCAATTAGTGAGCGACTTGAGCCTCTTGTTGATATTGAAAGCAGTGAATGCTATCTAGGCCCAAAAGCACTTGCTGCGCAAAATCAGAACGGACCTACCATAACAGAGCCTTACTGGTATGAAGGGGTTCAAATTGTCGAATTTACCTACCCTATTGTGATAGATGGTCAGTTCAAAGGTATCGCGGGCGTGGATATGGCCTTAAACGAAATACTAAACAAAGCGCTTAACATTGCTGCCGATAGAAGCATTTTTATACTCAGTAATAATGCCAATATTGTTGCTTCCACCGAATCCGAACTTATCACCAAGTCATTTATGCAAACACCTTATTCTGCCCTACTTTCCCGTTTCTCAGACAGTGAGTCAGAAACCGTCAACTTTCCATTGAACAATGGGCAAGAGTTGTTATTTACTCATGTTGAGATGCCCTTAAGTGGCTGGTTGGTAATTATAGGCGCTGAAAAGAACGAAATATTATCACCGATTTACAGACAAATTGCCGACATGATACTTATCAGTTTGGCAGGCTTTATTATCCTTTTAATCGTGGTATTGAGAATAGGTCGAAAATTTAATAGCCGATTTCAAAGAACTACAGAAGTGATAGATAGATTAGCATCGGGGGATAGTGCAACCTTACCTGTGAGTTTCGAGGATACAGGCGATGAAGTTAGCAGAGTGAATCGGCAATTAATGCATTTACATCAGGGGATTATAGTATAACCATCATTCCCAGAAGTGATAAAGATAATTTAGCGTTCGCCTTCAATCAGATGATGTTAAAACATCAAGCAGAAGTGTTGAGAAAAACTCAGCAACAGTTGATTCAATCAGAGAAAATGGCCAGCTTAGGAAACTTGGTCGCTGGTGTTGCCCATGAAGTCAATACACCTGTTGGTATATCACTCACAGCTGCTTCTCAAATAGACTATTTGATTGGAAATTTATTACTTAACATGGAGTCCGGTAAGATAACAAAAACTCGGCTGAAATCTTCGTTAGACGAGATTCGTAGCAATACTGAACTTGTTTTATCTAGTATGCAGCGGGCCGCAAATCTCATTCAAGATTTCAAGCAAGTTGCAGTCGATTAACACATAGACGAGAGCAGGCCTTTGTTACTAAGTGAATATTTTCAAAAAATTCTCTCTAGCTATTCCCAACAATTGAAAAAGGGTCAAGTAACTGCGGAAGTCAAAATCACTGGAAAAGAACATGCTATCGTTACTGACCCTGAGACAATGGCACAGATATTTAGTAATTTAGTAAGTAATGCCCTAACCCATGCATTTCCCCGCAGTAGCGGCACTTTCAAGCTAATATGCGATATCGATACTCAGGGTGACTGGATAAACATTAAGTTAAGCGACAATGGCGTTGGCATGAGTGAAGACCAAATGAAAAGAATATTTGAACCATTTTATACTACTAACCGACATGGTGGTGGCAGTGGGCTAGGCCTTCACATTCTATACAACCTAGTGACTCACAAGCTCAACGGTGAAATTAAATGCAGCTCATAAGTTGGAAAAGGAACCCTGTTTACGATAGGGTTTCCCGCCACTAAACAAGATTCCATTTCTCGAATGGTATGACAGCGATGTGTCAGAGACTTTAACTAATTTTGTTTAACTGCTAATCACACATACTCTATTTAGAGTTTTGAATTGGCAGATGCAAATGAACAAAAAAAGTTAATTGAGTGTCGGGCTTTATTATTGAATTTAAGATGTGAAGCTATTGCTGTATGGCTATATTTCGCACAAAGCGTCTTTCGATTCTAACTCATAATTACCCATCAACGAGTTATAGCCATGACTCGCCTTCGCTCCAAAACAAATTAGGGCAAATGTACTATTGGCTGCTTTAGACGAGGAATATTCATCCTGCATAACTTGCCAATTTTCACTTGTAAGCAATAACCCAAAGGTTTTCAACTCCAAAAAGAAAGACCTCCCTTTGTCTTTCGTATTGATAGCCTATATAAACTAAGAGTCTTAAATTTAGTTTAGTCATTATTCGATTTTTCGGGTAGAAACTTATAACCATTGATCATTGCTGAAACCAGCCCTGATTTTTCTCTTTGTTCAGCAACGATAACACCTAGTATATGCAATGGAATAAGTATTATTAGGGCATAAAATGCGTATACATGAGCAGTGATAATGGGGGATCGAAATTCTCTAAGATCCTTATAACGTTCATCGTCAACGTTAACTTTTGAATAAGGCTTGATTACATCAAGTTGAGTATCGTCAACCGCAATGCTTTTAACAAAGTGCTGTCCTAACGGTGGGTAGTAAATATCAGTCCCTGCCAGAATTAAGCCCGTCGCCATTTGAATTGTCATTGCTATCAGCAAAGCTAATACCATGAGCTTCCCTATTGGATTATGGCCTTTGTACACTTGTTTGGGAGAGCGTCTGAATTTAGTTAGTTCCTTCTTATACCCTTTCATAAATGGCAGAGTTTGTGACCACATGTCATTCGACGAACCAATAAGGGGTTCTAGGGATTTTCCCCTCTAAAAAGACATAATCCTCTGTAGACCACACCAATAAATGGCTGCGGAGGTGGTTTACTTTCAGCTTGGAGCCTAATCATCCACTATCGGCCTTGTTATTTCGCCAATATTGGGCAATTTCCCAGTATTAGTGAAGTTATACGTTCCGCTTAAGTTGATATTTTGCCACGCAACGGGCGAAACAGCACGAGTGATACCCGCTTTCTCTTCATCTCCTCTCGCTTCAAAGTGTCCCAGCAGATGACTCAGTATCGCGGAGTTGAAGTAGATGATCGCGTTGGCAAGCAATCTTGCACATTCA
>NZ_JAJJZF010000037.1:0-27527 GCF_020966275.1 Pseudoalteromonas sp. MB41
TGGCACAGACTGTGTGAAAACTCTGATCACCTTTTGGTCTAAGTATGTTCTGCTTATGATCTATTAATCTATACATTTAGTTCACTTAATATACTGATATTTATATAATTAGACTATTGATTCAGTTGAGGGTTGAGGCAGTATGTCAAAGTTTATAAGCGGTGAAAGTCGTGACCAATCAACGTTATTTCCAGAATCGTTGGAAGATTACGTCAGTGAAGATAATACGGTCAGAGTGATTGATGTTTTCATTGAGGAACTAAATCTAGCTGAATTGGGGTTTAAAGGATTAACTTTAAAGTCCACAGGCCGCCCTAAGTATCATCCAGCCACATTATTAAAACTGTATCTTTATGGTTACCTCAACCGTATTCAATCATCCCGCCGATTAGAAACCGAATGCCAACGCAATATTGAACTGATGTGGCTACTTGGTAAGTTGGCACCCGACTTTAAAACGATTGCTGATTTTAGAAAAGACAACGGAGATGGTATAAAAAATGTGTGCAAAACGTTTGTTGAAGTCTGCCGTCGTCTGAATATGTTTGAGAAACCAGTTGTTGCCATCGATGGTAGTAAGTTTAAAGCTAGCAACAACAAAGGCAATAATTTTACGCCAAGCAAAGTTAAATTCCACATCGACCGAGTCGAAAAGAATATTGAACGTTACCTTGAATTACTTGATGAAGCCGATAAAGAGCAAGCTAACGTCACAAAAATTAAAGCCACAAAAGATAGGCTAGCTGACTTTCGCAGCCAGTTAAAAAAACTACACGAGATTAAAGAACAAGTTGAAGCTCATCCTGACAAGCAAATATCCACTACTGATCCTGATTCACGTTTAATGAAAACTCAAGGTTTTACAAGAGTTGTGAGTTATAACGTGCAAAGTGCGGTTGATACCAAGCACCACCTTATAGTGGCGCATGAGGTGACCAACGTGCCAGATAGAGGCCAGCTTGCGTCAATGACAAAACTCGCACAAAAAGCATTGCGCAAGGAAGATATAAGGGTATTAGCAGATAAAGGTTACTTCAGTCAGCCCGATATAAAAGATACTATCGATTTGGGTGCAGAGCCAATCATGCCCAAGACGGATACATCGTCCTCTGAAAAGAAAGGGATATTTAACCGCTCACTCTTCAAATACGATGCAAATAAAGATATTTACTTATGCCCCGCTGGTAATGAACTTCAAAATCGAATGCAGGTATTTGAGCAAGGTAAATACCTTGATGTTTACTTCAATCACATTGCTTGTCGAGATTGTAAAATAAGAAGTCAGTGCACTAACTCTAAAAAAGACCCTAGGCGAATAAGGCGGTGGGTGCATGAGATTCTGACAGAAGAAATGCTTCAAAAGCTAAAGAATGAACCTGAATTGATGCTTCATCGCAAGCAAACTGTTGAGCACCCCTTTGGCACAATTAAACTCTGGATGGGAGCTACCCACTTACTAACACGAGGTTTAAAAAGCGTGGGGACAGAAATAAGTCTTCATGTCCTAGCTTACAACTTCAGAAGAATGATAACAATTATGGGAGTTAACGGCCTAAGTAAAGCAATTAGAGTAGCGTTGCCATAGCAGTTTCGCTCGCGCGGAGAAAATTGCGATACTGAGAAAAAATCGATCGCAACCATCTTAAATGGTTTCAAACTAAGAACATACCCAAGACAATTTATTAAAAATTAGTTTTCACACAGTCTGGGCACATATGCGACAGCCAGATTTGATTGAGTTTTATTATTCGAGTCTGACAGATCGAGTTAAGACTTTTTCAGTTAACTTTGTTCAGTTTATTTGTAACTTTTCTAGCAATAACAATACTAATTCTCTTTGAAAATACTGATATTTGTCTTCAATTTTTAGATTTGTAATTTTATGAAGATGTGCTTTGCCAGTATAATGAATAATTCTTTCTAAATGAAAATCTTCGAAGATGTATATCTTCGAAGCCCAGCCTAGCAACTCTTCAGTGCAAAGCGTTGTACCAGCTCTATCAACATATTTTTTGCTCAAGCCTGCTGACTTGTAAATATTGCTGTTATCTAGAGCGTTGAATAGTTCTTGCGCAGTACGGCTTCGATTAATGTTGGAGGTGCATAGAAATAACATGTTCATTTGCGTTACCTGCTAACAAAATGTATGAGCTGATCATTACATGGTTTAGACAACATTTAATTGCTTCATTTGTTCAGAGGACAATACAGTTAAATTATATTGATAACCTTCTTCCAAGTTTACTTTTTGCCACAATGCGAAATTCGCTCGTTGCATACCTTGAGCATGAGAGAGAAACCAACCTGCACGAAGTGAATTTGGGTTTTGCTTGTTTAACGAAATGACAATTTTTTCGCAAAGGTGAGCTACTAAACTTACTCGTTCTTCTACTTGTTCTGCATGACTCCCTGTGGCGAAAAAAACAACGCACTCATCAGACATAGCATTGATAAGCATCAAAAGTATTTTGAGGCGAGAGTGTATAGTCCAATTTAAATTAATAATACCGCCTCTTACATGATCGAGTTCGTCCAGCGTAATGATTCTTTCAATTGGCCTACTAAAATTTTCCGCGACGAACTCAGGAGTAGCTTGCAAAGGCTGCTCATAAATAATGAATACTTTCTTTAAAGGAGGGAGTTTATTTATTATTTCACTTATTAAAAGCTGTTCTTTTGAATCAAGGCAGTTGCCAATGACGACATAGCCCTTCGCATTCGAGGGCATTTGTAGTGAGTAGTCCGGCTTTGGAAAAGGTGGTAATTCCCTATTTAGCTCTTCAAAGGATTCTACCGGTAATTGGTCTTCTTTCATGCTTATATCTTATTATTTCGCAAACAATAAATTGATATTAACTTATTGATTTGTATAAAGTAAATAATACACAATGAGCACTGTCTGTGAACAAATGATTAGCATTGTTCGATAACTATATATTTTATTTGAAATTTTTATACAGCTTTTAAAATTTTCGATTGAGAAAGTAACTTAGAAAAATTTAAAAAATTTAGAGTTGCAAATATCCGCTATCTTTATACGGGCAGATATGTATAGAAATAAAGTAACCATAGAAAATTAATACGCAATGCGTATGGGGTAAAATAGTGTAGTAATCTTCTCATTAGGGATTGATATACCACCGAACTGAAGCATTAATGTTTGAGAGGGTAGAGCGCATGCCTTATTCTCTACTAGCTATAATTAGCAATTCACTAGTATCGTTTTACCTCATTTATATGTGCGTATATATGCACTAAGCTTGTTTGTTTTTTTATGCATTAAGAGCATAAAAAAGTTTGACTTTGGAAATGAGCTATATATAATGCGCCTCGTTGTTTAGAGAACTCACGGAGAGTCTCGAAGGCGTTATAAACAAAGGGATTTTTCCTTGTAGGATTGTTATACGAAATTTATGTTTTAACCCACCCACCCATGTTTTAATGGTTGGTTTAGGTGGATATAAAGGTTCGAATCCTTCCGGGTGCGCCATTTGAAAATATGTAAATGCCGTGGTGATTGTAGCTCAGTTGGTAGAGCCCCGGATTGTGATTCCGGTTGTCGTGGGTTCGAGCCCCATCAGTCACCCCAATTTACACACAGTATCGGCGATTAGCGCAGTTTGGTAGCGCACTTGGTTTGGGTCCAAGGGGTCGCAGGTTCAAATCCTGCATCGCCGACCACTTTCACTGTGGTTGTATTTTTAAAACTTCTCTTTATATCGGCGATTAGCGCAGTTTGGTAGCGCACTTGGTTTGGGTCCAAGGGGTCGCAGGTTCAAATCCTGCATCGCCGACCACTTTCTACTAGTATATTCATCTTGGTAATCTGAGCGTTTCATGCGCTAAATTAATACCGCTTAGTCATTCCCTTTTTAAACATTCTGATTTAATTAATCACCTTACTTTGCTGATGATTTTTACGTTCGTTTTTTGTTCGTTTAAACGCAGATTGCCGCTATATAGACCAAATAATTGCCCCCTAGACTCGACTATCAAAAATATTAGGTTATAATGCCGCGTCTATTGTTTAACATAGTGCCCATAGGGGCAGAGCAGCAATGGTATCTCATGGTTACAATGCGCCGTTTTAAGTTGAATTTTTCAGCGTTAAAACTTGCTATCACTCATGGAGATCACCTTGTTTGTAAGGAAGGCGAACAGTCGCCAAAATTGAAGATTGAGGTAAATCATGCAAGTTTCTGTTGAGACGACTCAAGGCCTTGAGCGCCGTCTGACCATCACCGTTCCTGCAGAGAACGTTGAGACTGAAGTAAAAAAACGCTTACAACAACTGTCTAAAACCCAGCGTATCGATGGTTTCCGTCCTGGTAAAGTTCCAGCGTCTATCATCAACAAACGTTACGGTGCTGCAGTACGTCAAGAAGTTGCGGGCGAATTAATGCAACGCAACTACATCGAAGCAATCGTTTCTGAAAAAATCAACCCAGCGGGTGCACCAACTTTCGCACCAAAAGCGTTAGAAGCAGGTAAAGATTTAGAATTCGATGCAACGTTTGAAGTGTACCCTGAAGTTGAAATTCAAGGTCTAGATAAAATTAACGTTGAAAAACCAGCTGTTTCTGTTACTGACGAAGACCTAGCTAACATGCTAGAAACGTTACGTAAGCAACACGCATCGTGGACTGAAGTTGACGCTGCTGCAGGTGAAAAAGATCGTGTAACTATCGACTTCGTTGGTTCTATCGATGGTGAAGAGTTTGAAGGCGGTAAAGCTGAAGACTTCCCTCTAGAACTTGGTCAAGGTCGTATGATCCCAGGTTTCGAAGACAACATCGTTGGCAAAAAAGCGGGCGAAGAAGTTGTTGCTGAAGTAACATTCCCTGAAGAATATCACGCTGAAAACCTAAAAGGTAAAGCGGCTTCTTTCACTATTACTGTGAAGAAAGTTGAAACTCAAGAGCTTCCTGAGCTTAACGAAGAGTTCGCAACTAAATTCGGTGTTGCTGAAGGCGGCGTTGATGCACTGAAAGAAGAAGTTAAGAAAAACATGTCACGTGAGCTTGACCAAGCGGTTAAAGCTAACGTGAAAGACCAAGCTATCAAAGGTCTTTTAGCGAACAACGAAATCGACGTGCCAAAAGCACTAGTAGATCAAGAAATTGATGCTCTACGTCAACAAGCGGCACAACGTTTTGGCGGCAACGCTCAAAACATGCCTGAGCTTCCAGCTGAGTTATTCCATGAGCAAGCTGTAACTCGCGTTAAAACTGGCCTATTACTAGGTGAAGTGATTAAAGCGAACGAGCTTAAAGTTGATGACGCAAAAGTTGAAGCGTTAATTGCAACAGTGGCTTCTGCATACGAAGATCCAACTGAAGTAGTAGAATACTACAAAGCAAATGATCAACTAATGCAGCAAATGCGCAACGTAGCGATGGAAGAGCAAGCAGTTGAAGCTATCCTAGCTAAAGCAAACGTGACTGACGTTGAAAAAGCATTCGACGACATCATGAATCCACAGCAAGGTGCTTAATAAGTCATTGACTTAAGCTCTCGCTAGCGATTAAATGGCTCGTGTTACACTGTATTTATACAGCGTACTCGGGCCATTTTAGTTTGTGGTGGCCAGTTTCACCAAAACCAACAATACTTATGTTAATGCGCAACATTAAACATAAAGGATTGAAAACACATCTTTGTGTTCGCATATACTTAAATAGATTGAAAATACGCGTAAATTAACATTAGTATAAATGTGCTTTCCTTATAGTAAGGATGAGTCGCAGCGGATAAGGAATTAAATAAGAATGAACAGCGGTATGATAGACCCTCTAAACGCATTAGTCCCTATGGTTGTTGAGCAAACAGCAAAGGGTGAGCGCTCATATGATATTTACTCACGTCTTTTAAAAGAGCGCATTATTTTCTTAACAGGCCAAGTTGAAGATAACATGGCAAACTTGATTCTTGCGCAAATGCTGTTTTTAGAGTCAGAAAATCCAGAAAAAGATATTTATCTTTATATCAACTCGCCAGGTGGCTCGGTCACTGCAGGCATGGCGATTTACGATACAATGAATTTCATTAAGCCAGATGTCAGTACTATTTGTGTTGGTCAAGCGGCGAGCATGGGAGCCTTCTTGCTATCAGGTGGCGCTAAAGGCAAACGTTTTTGTTTACCTAACTCGCGTGTGATGATTCACCAACCACTTGGTGGTTTCCAAGGGCAGGCGTCTGATTTCGAAATTCATGCCCGTGAAATTTTATCAATTAAAGATAAACTAAATCGCTTGATGGCTGAGCATACGGGTCAGCCGTTAGACGTGGTATCGCGCGATACCGACCGTGACAACTTTATGAGTGCAAGCGAAGCGGTTGAATACGGTCTCGTTGATTCAGTATTTTCTAGTCGCGAAACAAAGTAATCTGAATAGCTAATGATATCGTATTATTAGCTATCACCCTTTACTATGCGAAAACTTATATTCTTTGATATAGTTAACCATAGTGAATTAGCAGCAGTTGCGTGCTGCTGCCAACGTAAAAAATGAGGTAGCTGAATGTCTGACACTCCTACAGACGGCGACAAAAGTAATAAATTGTTATACTGCTCTTTTTGTGGCAAAAGCCAGCATGAAGTTCGCAAATTAATTGCAGGCCCTTCAGTATACATTTGTGATGAATGTGTTGAGCTGTGTAACGATATAATCAGGGAAGAGATCAAAGACATTGCGCCGAAACATAGCGCGTCTGATAAACTGCCTGTGCCGAAAGAAATTCGTAATCACTTAGATGATTATGTGATTGGCCAAGACCACGCGAAAAAAGTACTGTCGGTTGCGGTATACAATCACTATAAACGTCTTCGTAATCAAACCATCAACGCTGATATTGAACTTGGTAAAAGTAATATCTTGTTAATTGGTCCTACAGGTAGTGGTAAAACATTACTTGCAGAAACGATGGCTCGTTTACTTGATGTGCCATTCACTATGGCTGATGCCACAACATTAACCGAAGCCGGTTATGTGGGTGAGGACGTCGAAAATATTATTCAAAAATTATTGCAAAAATGTGATTACGACGTCGAAAAAGCGCAACGTGGTATTGTTTATATTGATGAAATTGACAAGATTTCTCGTAAATCAGACAACCCATCAATCACCCGCGATGTATCAGGCGAAGGTGTACAACAAGCACTTTTAAAACTGATTGAAGGCACGGTTGCCTCTGTACCACCGCAAGGCGGTCGTAAGCATCCGCAGCAAGAGTTTTTACAAGTTGATACGTCGAAAATCTTATTTATCTGTGGGGGTGCATTCGCAGGCCTAGATAAAGTGATTGAGCAGCGTAGTCACAAAAATACGGGTATTGGCTTTGGTGCTGAAGTTAAACAATCATCTGGCAGCCGCAGCTTAAGTGAGACATTTAAAGATGTTGAGCCTGAAGATCTGGTGAAGTACGGTTTAATTCCTGAGTTCATTGGTCGTCTACCGGTTGTTGCAACGTTAACAGAGCTGGATGAAGCCGCACTGATTCAAATTCTAAGCGAACCTAAAAATGCTTTAACTAAACAGTTCTCTGCATTGTTCGCAATGGAAGACGTTGAGCTTGAGTTCCGTGAAGATGCTTTATCAGCGATTGCGCACAAAGCAATGGAGCGTAAAACAGGTGCACGTGGCTTACGTTCAATCGTAGAAGGTGTATTACTTGATACCATGTATGAACTTCCTTCGATGGATGATGTAAGCAAAGTGGTAATTGACGAAACGGTTATTAAAGGTGAGTCAGACCCAATTTTGATTTACCAAAGTGGTAATCAAGACAAAGCGGCATCTGAATAAACTTGAAATAGTTCAAAATTTAAGCAGTTAAACATAAAAAAGGAGCCAATGGCTCCTTTTTTTATAAATATGTTGAACTTTCCCTTACATATCCCCATATACTTGAGTAATCTTTAAAATAAATGAAGTGCGAAGAGAATATAATGACGCTTGAGAGAACAGATCGAGTTGAAATCCCCGTGTTGGCACTGCGCGATGTAGTGGTATACCCGCACATGGTGATCCCGCTATTTGTTGGTCGTGAAAAATCAATAAAATGCTTAGAAGCGGCGATGGACAAAGACAAACAAATTTTCCTAGTGGCGCAAAAAGACGCCTCTGTTGATGATCCGCAACAAGATGATATCTACCGTGTTGGTACCATAGCCACAGTACTTCAGTTATTAAAGCTACCTGATGGCACCGTTAAAGTGCTTGTAGAAGGCACGCAGCGTGCGAGCGTCGAAACGTTTTTAGATAACGATGATTTCTTCGTTGCTGAGGCGCAGTTCATTGAATCAAGCCACATTGATGAGCAAGAGCAAGATATCTTTATTCGTAGCGCTATTAGCCAATTTGAAGGCTATGTGAAACTCAATAAGAAAATCCCACCTGAAGTACTAACTTCTGTGTCGGGAATCGATGAGGCTGCACGTTTAGCAGATACGATGGCAGCGCATATGCCACTTAAAGTGCCAGAAAAACAAAAAGTACTTGAGATTTCTAATGTAACAGAACGTCTTGAGTACTTAATGGCCTTGATGGAAGGTGAGATAGACTTACTGCAAGTTGAGAAGAAAATTCGTACTCGCGTTAAAAAGCAGATGGAAAAATCGCAGCGTGAGTACTACCTCAACGAGCAAATGAAAGCGATTCAAAAAGAGCTTGGCGAGCTGGATGATGTACCAGATGAATTCGAAGCAATTAAAAAGCGTATCGAAGAATCGGGCATGCCAAAAGAAGCGCAAGAGAAAGCAAGTGCTGAACTTGCGAAGCTGAAAATGATGTCGCCTATGTCGGCAGAAGCCACCGTGGTTCGTTCATATATTGATACGCTTATCAATGTGCCATGGAAAAAACGCTCTAAAGTGAAAAAAGACTTAGCGGGTGCGCAAAAAATTCTTGATACCGACCATTACGGTTTAGACAAAGTCAAAGAACGTATTATTGAGTATCTTGCAGTCCAACAGCGTACTAATAAGTTAAAAGGCCCAATTTTGTGCCTAGTCGGTCCACCGGGTGTGGGTAAAACATCACTAGGGCAGTCTATTGCGCGCTCTACGGGTCGTAAATATGTTCGTATGGCTTTAGGTGGCGTACGTGATGAAGCTGAAATACGTGGTCATCGTCGTACTTACATTGGTTCAATGCCAGGTAAGTTGATTCAGAACATGACCAAAGTTGGGGTTAAAAACCCACTGTTCTTATTAGACGAAATCGACAAGATGTCTTCTGATATGCGTGGTGACCCAGCCTCAGCATTGCTTGAGGTATTAGACCCAGAACAAAACAGCCATTTTGCTGATCACTATTTAGAAGTCGATTACGATTTATCTGATGTAATGTTTGTTGCTACATCAAATAGCTTTAATATTCCGGGTCCATTATTAGACCGTATGGAAGTAATTCGTTTATCGGGCTACACCGAAGATGAGAAGCTAAATATTGCCAAGCAGCATTTAATTCCAAAGCAAGTTAAGCGTAATGGTCTTAAAGATAGCGAAGTTGAGATTGAAGATAGCGCCATCATTGGCATTATTCGCTACTACACCCGCGAAGCTGGTGTGCGTAATCTTGAACGTGAAGTGTCTAAGCTGTGTCGTAAAGCAGTGAAAAATATTTTGCTTAATAAAGACATTAAGAAAGTCACCATTGACGAAGACAACCTAGAAGAATTCTTAGGTGTGCAGCGCTTTGATTACGGTAAAGCAGAAGATGGCGATCGTATAGGCCAAGTAACGGGTTTAGCGTGGACTGAAGTAGGCGGTGACTTATTAACGATTGAGTCAGCCGCAGTGCCTGGCAAAGGCAAACTAACGTACACGGGATCGCTGGGCGATGTGATGCAAGAGTCAATTCAAGCAGCAATGACTGTGGTGCGTAATCGCGCGGATAAATTGCGTATCAATAGTGACTTTTACGAAAAACGTGACATACATGTCCACGTGCCTGAAGGTGCAACACCCAAAGATGGCCCAAGTGCGGGTATTGCCATGGTGACAGGTTTAGTATCGAGCTTAACGGGTAACCCGGTACGTTCTGATGTTGCCATGACGGGTGAAATCACTTTACGTGGTGAAGTACTTCCAATAGGTGGCTTAAAAGAGAAACTTTTAGCTGCCCACCGTGGCGGTATTAAAACCGTTATTATTCCAAAAATTAACGAACGTGACTTAAAAGAGATCCCTGATAACGTTTTAGAGGGTCTTGAAATTCACCCAGTTACATGGATTGATGACGTTTTAAAGATAGCTTTGAAGCACCCAGTAGAGAGTTTTTCAGTCGAAACTGAAAAAAACCAGTAAAAAACAGCAAAAAAGTGCTTTTAGGGGCTTTTCAAATACAAAGGGTATGATAAGTTAAGCACTAGTTTTCAAGCCTAGGCCTTATGTGGCCTAGGGTTGAGAAAAATATAATAACCTGAGCATAAACTTAACTTGCTCATAAATTTTCAAAACAGTGATGTTAATTAAAAAAACAATCGCTCTTGATAATAACAATGAAAGAGGATGATATTGTGAATAAATCTCAATTAATCGATCAAATCGCAGCTGATGCTGACATTTCTAAAGCGGCTGCTGGTCGTGCACTAGATTCATTCATCGAGGCTGTTTCAGGCGCTCTTAAAGATGGCGATTCAGTGGCGCTAGTTGGCTTTGGTACTTTCTCAGTACGTGAGCGTGCAGCGCGTTCAGGTCGTAACCCACAAACTGGTGAAGCTATCCAGATTGCAGCAGCAAACATTCCTTCTTTCAAAGCAGGTAAAGCGCTGAAAGACGCAGTAAACTAATCAGCAAAAGATTAGTAAGGTGAGAGATACCTAATCACACTTAAATTGAATTAGGTAACTTAGCACCAGTTACTTCAAGTGAAAAAGCGTATCTGGTAAGATACGCTTTTTTTACATGAGCAGGGTTAATTTGTACCTGATCAGAATAGAGATAGATAAATGCTTGAGAAAATCAGAGAAGGTTCGCAGGGACCTGCAGCCAAAATTATTTTAGGCGCGGTGATTTTATCTTTTGCTTTAGCTGGGATCGGTGGTTATTTAGGACAAACCACAGAGCAACCCGTTGCAGAAGTAAATGGAGTTAAAATTAGCCAAACCGAATTCAGCCGTGCTTATCAAAATGAGCGTAATCGTTTAGAGCAACAATTTGGTGAATATTTTGCGCAAATCGCAGCCGATCCAAATTACATGGCACAAATCCGCCAAGGCGTAATTGACCGTTTAGTACAACAAGAATTGCAAACTCAACTAGCGGCAGAATTAGGTCTTCGTGTTAGTGACGAAAGTGTCCGTAAAGCTATTTTAGAAATGCCTTACTTTCAAGTGGGTGGCCAGTTTAATAACGACCGCTATCTACAAGTGCTTCGTCAAATGAACTTTCAACCAGATACTTTTAGAGAGTATCTACGTGAAGATATGACGCGTAGCCAACTTGTGGGTGCTGTTGCAGGAACTGATTTCGTATTAGAAAACGAATTAAACAACAGTGTTGCACTTCAACAACAAACGCGCAGTATCGATTACCTTGTTGTTACTAAAGAGTCGTTACAAGAAGGCGTTGAAGTAAGCGAACAAGAAATTGCTGATTACTATGACCTAAATCAACCGCAGTTTTTAGCACCTGAGCAAGTATCAGTGAGCTACATTGATTTAAATGCGGCGAATCTGAGCCTAGATTCAAGCGTGTCAGAAGAAGATGTAAAAGCGTATTACGATCAAAATAGCGCGCAATATATTGAGCCAGAAAAACGCCGTGTTTCACATATCTTAATTGATAATAGTGAAGACGATGATGCTGCAAAAGCGAAAGCAGAAGAGTTACTTGCACAACTTAAAAATGGTGCAGACTTTGCGCAGCTTGCTGTGTCGTCATCAGACGATGTCGTGAGTGCTGAGATGGGCGGTGATCTTGATTGGATAGAGCGCGACATGATGGACCCTGCGTTTGAAGAGGCAACATATGCACTTGCAAACAAAGGTGACATTTCTGATGTTGTAGAATCTGAGTTTGGTTATCACATCATCAAACTGACAGATATTCAAACACAGCAAGTAAAACCTTATGCTGACGTAAAAGGCGAGTTACGTGCTGAGCTGGAGCGTTCTAAGAAAGTGAATGCTTTCTATGAGAAGCAAACAGAAATGGGTGAATTAGCGTTTGAAATCTCTGACACATTAAACGATGCAGCAGAAGCGGCAGGTGTTGAAGTTCAAAAAACAGAGCTAGTAACGCGTAACGCATTACCAGAACCACTTAATAACCCACAAGTTATTGCAGCAATTTTCTCACCAGAAGTGTTAGAAGATCGCATGAACTCTGAAGTGATTGAAGTGGGTGATGAGCATGCTGTTGTTGTTCGAGTGAATGATCACAAACCAGCAACGACGAAGCCACTTGCAGATGTTTCAGAGCAAATCAAAGCGACGTTAGTTGCGCAGAAAGCATCTGAACTTGCTAAAGATAAAGCACGCACTCTGTATGCAGATATTGAAGCAGGTAAAAGCTTAAGCGATATTGCGGCAGCTGAAGGCTTAGAAGTTCGCCAAGAAGCGGCGTTAGCACGTCAAGCGTACACCGTTTCCCCCGCTATTGTTCAACAGGCATTTAGAATGGCACACCCACAAGGTGCACCCGTGACAGATGTTGTTGATTTAAATAATGGTGACTCTGCGATTGTTGCGCTTAAAGCGGTGAATGAAGCTCAAAGCAGTGATATTAATGAGCAACAAAAACAAAACATCACGATGGCGCAAGTAAATAAAAACTATATGGTATTTATTGCTGCACTTAAAGCGCAAGCTGATGTAAAAGTACCTAAAGCTGCTCAACCTACAGAGTAAGCTATTAGTTAGCTAAATGAAGAGGCGCCTTATGGCGCCTTTTTTGTCGTTTAAAAATACCAATGGTTTACATGTCAGCGCAGGCAAAGTTCATCAATTAAGTAATTAAGGCTCTGAAGCGCTTCATTTTATTGTCACTTCAACACCCCCCAGTCACGGTGATAGAGTCGAAGTGTCGCTCAGATGAGGCTTGTGCTGTTACTTAGCCTTGATGGGCCAAGATTACGCGCTTTCTTAATACCAAAGTGCATTAGCGAATGCTGCATTCATGGCTCACGCCATTCCTACCTCGATTTGGAATCGTGCCGAGTGTAGGAGGCGTTTTAACGCCGAATAGCAACTTCTTCATGGCTCACGCCATTCCTACCTCGATTTGAAATCGTGCCGAGTGTAGGAGGCGTTTTAACGCCGAATAGCAACTTCTTCATGGCTCACGCCATTCCTACCTCGATTTGAAATAGTGCCGAGCGTAGGAGGCGTTTTAACGCCGAATAGCACTTCTTCATGGCTAAAGCCATTCCTACCTCGATTTGGAATCGTGCCGAGTGTAGGAGGCTTTTAACGCCGAATAGCAACTTCTTCATGGCTAAAGCCATTCCTACCTCGATTTGAAATCGTGCCGAGTGTAGGAGGCGTTTTAACGCCGAATAGTAACTTCTTCATGGCTAAAGCCATTCTGACCCCGATTTGAAATAGTGCAGAGTGTAGGAGGCGTTTTAACGCCGAATAGCAACTTCTTCATGGCTAAAGCCATTCTGACTCCGATTTGAAATAGTGCAGAGTGTAGGAGGCGTTTTAACGCCGAATAGCAACTTCTTCATGGCTAAAGCCATTCTGACCCCGATTTGAAATAGTGCAGAGTGTAGGAGGCGTTTTAACGCCGAATAGCAATTTCTTCGTGACTCACACCATTCCTACCTCGATTTGAAATCGTGCCAAGTGTAGGAGGCGTTTTAACGCCGAATAGCAACTTCTTCGTGACTAAAACCATTCTGGCCGCGATTTGAAATCGTGCCGAGTGTAGGAGGCGTTTTAACGCCGAATAGCAATTTCTTCATGGCTAAAGCCATTCCTACCTCGATTTGAAATCGTGCCGAGTGTAGGAGGCGTTTTAACGCCGAATAGCAACTTCTTCATGGCTAAAGCCATTCCTACCTCGATATAAAATAGTGCCGAGTATAGGAGGCGTTTTAACGCCGAATTAAGCGTTAAGGTAAATCAACAACTCAGCAATTTCTGTGTTACGGATGATTGCGGGTTTTGGAAAATCGTTTCAGTTTGGCCGTATTCGACAATCTCGCCGTGATCAAGCACCACAAGTTGATCGCTAATATGGCGCACTAAACTTAAATGATGAGTGATCAGGACATAGCTAAGGCCCGTTTCTTTTTGTAAACGTAGTAATAAGTTTACCGTTTGAGCGCGCACAGAGGGGTCTAGCGACGATAAAGCCTCATCAAGCACCACAACCTTAGGATCTAGAATTAAAGCGCGTGCAAGCGCTATACGTTGCAATTGACCACTACTGAACATATGCGGGTAATAATGACGATGGTCTAACAAGAGCCCGACTTTTGCTAACGTTTGTTTAATTTTCTCTTCGCGAGCGGCTTTGTCTAGATCAGTATTATATTGTAGGCAGTCGTTTAGCATGTCACCAATAGTGAGGCCAGGGTTGAGTGAGGCTTCAGAATCTTGGAATATAAGGCGAATATGACGACAGTCATTATCGCGAAGCCCATCATTTTCAATGATGTTACCATCGAGTAAAATTTGCCCTTTATCTGCGTTGTCTGCACCTGCTAATAGTTTTGCAAGGGTGCTTTTACCTGAGCCTGTTTCACCAATAATGGCGATAGTTTCGCCTTGGCCTAAACAAAATGAAATGTCTTTCAGCACCGTAAAACGCTTGCGTGAAAAGAGTCCTGCACGCAAATTAAAACTTTTCGATAGGGCTTGCACTTTTAGCAGTGGTTGCATTATTTCATCGCCTTAATTAATGGGAAGTGACACGCATAACTATGACCATGATGTTTCGTCAATTTAGGCGTTACCACACACGCTTTTTGTGCTTGTGGGCAACGGGGGCCAAGTCGGCAACCTATCGGCAAATGTTGCAAGGTTGGAATCGTTCCTTTGAGCGCATAAAAGGGTTCTTTATGTGCCAAGCCTTGCTCGTAGTCAGGTAAGCTCTTTAATAATGCTTGTGTATAAGGGTGGTGTGGCTGACTAAATATGCGGCTTGTAGGGCCTGCTTCAACCATTTGTCCGCAGTATAAAACATGCATCCCATGCGACCAGTCTATGATCTCTTCAAGCTCATGAGAGATCATTAAAATTGACATGTTTTTTAACAGGTTCAAACTTTTTAATAATCTAAAAACTTGTGCACGAGTCGTGCTCTCAAGGGCTGTGGTTGGTTCATCGGCGATAAGTAATTTAGGAGTACGAGCAATCGCCATCGCTATCATCACTTTTTGGCAGATACCTTCTGAAAGCTCATGAGGATAGCTGTCGAGCACTTTTTTGTGATCTTTAATTCCCACTTTATGAATAAGTGCTTTTACGCGGTCTTTACGTTGGCGATTTCGTTTTAAGAAAAAGCCACTGGTTGCTTCAACGGGTAAGGTTTCGGCAATTTGATCAAATATTTTTGCTGTGGGGTCCAAGCAGCGGCTTGGATCTTGGTAAATCATGGCAATATCTTGACCAACTAATTTACGGCGTTGCTCATTGGATAGACGCATTAAGTCAACACCGCGCCAGTGCATTCTGTCGGCAGTGATATGCCAGCGCTTATTCAACACCCCAACAATGGCTTTCGCAATTAAGCTTTTGCCAGAGCCTGACTCACCAACCAGCGCATGAACTTCACCTTCTTTAAGGGTGAGGCTCACTTTATCAACCGCACGAATTACCGTATCAGAGGTGCGTAACTCTATCGTGAGATTGCGAATATCGAGTAATTGCATAACTAGTCGGCCTTACGTTCTTTAAGCACTTGGCGTAAACCATCACCCACCAAATTGGTAGACAGCACAGCTAAAAATAATAATACGCCGGGTAAACCCACAGTCCAAGGGGCAAGGTAAATTAAACCAAGGTTTTCGGCCAAAATCGCACCCCATTCAGTGGTTGGCGGCTGTGCACCGAGCTTTAAAAAGCCCAGTGCTGAGATATCTAATATTGCTGTAGAAAGTGCCATTGTGAATATAACCACGATATGTTCGTAGATATTCGGGAAAATTCCTCGGGCTAATATGTGCCAGTTAGACGCACCATCTAGTTTAAAGGCGGTGATATAATCTTTATTGAGCTCTTCAACAATCAGGTTTCGAACAGAGTGGATAAACTGTGGCAGAAGAGCAAGGATAATTGCCCACACGGTGTTCATTAAGCCAGGACCAAGAATCGCGATAATAATTATGGCTAAAAGCAACGAGGGAATCGACAAGGTAATGTCGAGTAAGTGATTTAAAAAGCTTGAACGAATACCACGACTAATGCCCGCAAAAGTGCCTACCAAAACCCCAATAACCGTGGTGATAAGGGCTGCTACAACAGATAAGCCAAATGTGTAAGTTGCGCCATTCATTAATCGCGACAACACATCGCGGCCCAAATCATCGGTGCCTAATAGAAACCGAACATCACCGGCATCATGCCATGACGGCGGCAATAATAACGCATCGCTGTGCTGCTGGTTTACGCCATAAGGGGCAAGTAAAGGGGCTGATGCAGCCAGTAAAGCAAAGGCAATAAATAACCATAAGCCAACAAGTGCAGGGTGGTTGGTTTTAAATTTACGCCAAAATCGCGCCAACGGCGATTTATTCGACTCTTCAGAGAATAAATTAAACTTTGCCATGAGCTTGGTTCCGCGAGAGTGGGTCGAATAGAGTGTAAGTGAGCTCTGCGACAATCGTTGCTAAAATTACGAACATAGACACAGCCAATAAGCCGCCTTGAATAGCGGGGTAATCGCGTTGATAAATACTGTCAATTAACCATCGGCCTATGCCGGGCCATGAGAAAATGACCTCGGTGATCATCGCAAGGGTGATCAGCGTACTAAATTGTAAGCCGATTTGCTTTATCACAGGCAATAACGCATTTCTAAGGGCATGATGAATAATGAGCTGGGCGCGGTTTAACCCTTTAGCACGTGCTGTTTTAATGTAACTTTGATCAAGCACTTTGAGCATTGAATCGCGCGTAAAGCGCACCAACACGGTTGTTGGGTACATAGCCAAAACGATAGTTGGCAATGTTAGGTGGTGTAATGCATCCACAAAAGCCATGCCATGATACGGAAAGTCTCCCGCAATGATATCTATCAAAATGAACCCTGTGACAGGTTCAATCTCGTAAAGTAACCCCATACGACCCGACATCGGAAACCAGCCTAACTGCAGTGAAAACACCATTATTAACAGCAGTGCTAACCAAAATACGGGCATTGAATAGCCAATGAGTGTGCCTGAGTTAATGAATTTATCGGGCCAACGTCTGTAATAAGCAGCGGCTAAAATACCGCTTGGCACGCCGACGACCACTGACACGATAAGCGCATAGGTACTCAGCTCGAGTGTGGCAGGAAATAGGTCAACAATATGCTGAAATACACTTTCACCAGAGGCGAACGATACCCCCCAATCTCCTTGGACGATGCGCTCTAAAAACGCGAAGTATTGCACGGCATAATTTTCAGTAAAGTGGAACTTTTCTTCAAGCACGCTGGTTTGCGAAAAAGTGCTGTTGGTAATACCACTTAAATTGGTTAAGGCATCACCGGGGAATAAATAGCTTAACGAAAAAGTAAAAATACTTAATGTCAGCATCATAAACATTAACAGCGCTAAGCGGCGAAGAATATAATCAAGTATCATTATTCTTTCCTCGCGTTAGCCAGTGAAATACCGCCAAACGGGCTTAAACTTATCCCTTTCACATCGCTGCTAGATGCTTGAAAACGCATGCCGTGGGCAATTGGCAGAATCGGCAACTCTTGTACAATAATGCGCTGAGCTTGATTGTAAAATTGCTTCCGTTTTTCTAAATCGGTGGTGTCGAGCGCTTGAGTGAGTAATAAATCAAATTCAGGGTTACACCAGTTTGCCGGATTTTTACCACTAAAAGTTGCTGTGCAACTTAGCAATGGGCTCATAAAGTTGTCGGGGTCGGGCGTATCGGCTGCCCAGCCGAGTAACACGCTATCGTGGCGGTGTTCACCAACGCGTTGTAAAAAGGTATTCCATTCGTATTCCACAATACTCACGTTAACCCCGATTTTGCGCAGATCACTTTGCATCAGCTCCGCCATTTTACGGGCATTTGGGTTATAAATTCGGCTGACTGGCATGGCCCAGATATTCATATCAAAGCCATTTTTATAGCCGGCCTCTGCAAGCAGTGTTTTCGCAAGTTCAGGATTGAATTCAGGCATCGCTTTTTGTGCTTCAAAAGCCCAAGAGGCTGGTGGCAGTAACGATTGCGCCTTAATACCATTACCGTAGTAAACTGCTTGCATGATTTTGTCGACATCAATCGCGCTGGCCAGTGCTTGGCGCACACGAATATCATCAAACGGTGGACGCTCAGTATTAAATGCCCAATAACCAATATTAAGGTTTTGCTCTTTTTGAACGTTAATATCGTCTCGTTCAGCTAAAATACTTAATTGTGCGCTGCTAGGGTGAGCGGTTACATCGCATTCTTTGGTCAGCATTTTGGCGACACGGGTGGTGCCATTTGGCGTTATGTCGTAAACCAATTGCTCAAGCACCACAGGGTGTTTCCAATAATCAGGATTACGGTAATAGCGAATTAAGCGATCGCGACGGTATTCTCTGTACACATAAGGGCCCGTGCCAACGGGGTACTGGTCAAAGAGGTTTTCTTGCTTTCGCTCTTTTAATTGCATGGCGTATTCTTTTGATAGCACCACGGCAAAATCGGTTGCAAGGTTCGCTAAAAAGCTGCTTTCAGCATTATAAAGTTCAAAGCGCACCTGGTAGTCAGAAACACGCACAATGCGGCGAATTAATTGATCAATACCGACACTTTGAAAATACGGGTAATTGGCATCACCCACAAAATGATAGGGATTGTATACATCAAATAAGCGGCTAAAGGTAAAAATGACGTCATCGGCATTAAAATCACGGCTCGGTGTAAAGTACTTGGTAGTATGAAACTTCACCCCTTTTCGTAAAGTAAAAGTGATGGACTTGCCGTCTGGACTGATTTTCCAATCGGTGGCAAGTTCCGCCTGAAATTCAGCAGACACAGGGTCGATACTCAATAGGCGGTCATAAAGCTGATTAGCAATAATATCAATGGTTGAGCCCGTGGTCGTTACTTGTGGATTAAACGACACCGGGTTAGCCTCAGCGCAATACACTAAGCCCTGATTTTTTTGTTCAGTGGTTTTTTCTTCGCTATCTAGGCAGCCTACTAAGCATACCAAAGACAAAGCAAGTAACGGTTTATACACCTGATTAGCCTCTAACTATTGCTGCTGGTCTAATAAATTGTATTTTTTCAAATAGCCACGTAATTGATGATACGTTAATTCGAGCTGTTCTGCAGTTTTCTTTTGATTAAATTGACTGTGTTCCAATGCTTTTTTTATGACATCAATTTCAAAGTCATTGGAAAGTTGTTTCAAGTTACAAGGAAACTGAATTTCAGGTTTGCTTAGTGATACTGACTCTTGCGCCTGTGAAGGGGGTGTAACCGCATGTTCTATATGTGCAATTGGTGCACTGTTACTACTGCCTTTAATACGTTGCTTAGGTCTGAATTTGCTGGCAAATGGGTCTAAAATAATCTGGTGAACGGGAATATGTTCATTGCCGTGACGATACAAACTTCGTTCAACAACATTTTTTAATTCACGAATATTACCCGGCCAGTCGTATGACTGCAGTGTTTCGGTAGCGCTGCGAGTAAAGCCACTAAATAGCTCCCACTCAAGATCACGCGCCATATTAATCGCAAACTGTTCTGCAAGTAACATAATATCTTCTTGGCGTTCACGAAGCGGGGGCAGGGTAATAACATCAAAAGCGAGACGATCAAGTAGGTCGCTTCTAAACTCACCTTGCTCTGCAAGACTTGGTAGGTCTTCATTTGTTGCGCACACAAGGCGAGTATCTACTTTAACGGTTTGCTTACCGCCGACACGCTCAAACTCACCATATTCAATAACGCGTAACAGTTTTTCTTGCACCATCGCTGAGGTGTTGGCTAATTCATCTAAAAACAGCGTGCCACTGTTGGCGCGTTCAAAGCGACCTTCATGGCGTTTACTTGCTCCGGTAAAAGCCCCGCTTTCATGGCCAAATAATTCACTTTCGAGTAGGTTCTCGTTAAGCGCCGCACAGTTGAGCTTGATATAGTTCTGTTCCCAGCGTTTCGATAAAAAATGTAAACGCGCTGCAATCAGTTCTTTACCTGTACCGCGTTCACCAATAATAAGCACTGGTTTATCTAAACTAGCCAGCTGTGATACTTGATCCAGCACGCTTAAAAAGCTGTCAGATTGGCCGAGTAAATTATCCTGTTGGCGAAATTGGCTCATATTCCCTAACTCTTAGTCATTTTTACTAAGATCTAGTGTATTTCATTATCTGAGAGAACTAAAGAAATTTATAAATTTAGTTTAACTGTTTGAATATATTAAGTTATTCTAGCTTTATAAAAGTTGGCAAGCATATTGATACTAGATATACCAACTGATTAAGTTAAAACACCAAAGAGGTAAATGTTATGGGAATTTTTTCACGTTTTGCAGACATCGTTAATTCTAATATCAATGCCATCTTAGATAAAGCAGAAGACCCAGAAAAAATGGTTCGTCTGATCATCCAAGAGATGGAAGATACATTAGTAGAAGTACGCTCTACGTCAGCAAAAACACTTGCTGAGAAAAAAGAATTAGTACGTCGCGTTGATACATTAAAAGTACAGGTTGCTGATTGGCAAGAAAAAGCGGAGTTAGCACTAAGCAAAGACCGTGATGACTTAGCGCGTGCAGCACTGATTGAAAAGCAAAAGTCTGCGGATGCTGTGGCTGCTGTTGAATCTGAGCTTGAGCATGTTGAATCTCATATTGCAAAGCTTCAGCAAGAAGTAAGCACGTTACAAGAGAAGCTGGCTGATGCTAAATCACGTCAAAAAGCGATTATTTTACGTCAACGTTCAGCTGAGTCACGTTTAGAAGTGAAAAAAGCGCTTGATAGCTCAAAAGTGGAAGATGCGCTAAACCGCTTCGAACGTTACGAAAACAAGATCGATGGTCTAGAATCTCAAATAGAGTCTTATGATCTTGGTAAAAAATCATTAGCTGACGAAATTGCGGGTCTACAGCAAGACGAAAAGATTGATGATGAGCTTGCTGAGCTTAAGAAAAAACTGGCAGATAAAAAATAAAAAATGGGGGCAAGTCCCCCAATGCTTAAACACATAACGGATTGACAGGAGAGAATCATGTTCGACGCAGAAGTTTTGATGGCACCCATTATTGTATTTATGGTGGTTGTTGCCCCACTTTGGCTTATTTTACACTACCGTAGTAAAAAGCAAGTGAGTCAAGGTTTAAGTGAACACGAACATCGCCAGCTGTTAGAGCTTGCACAAAAAGCAGACAAAATGGCAGAGCGAGTTGAAACATTAGAAGCCTTACTTGATCAAGAGGCTCCACAGTGGAGACGTAAAGTATGAGTACCAAACGCGAATTATTCAGAGACGCAGAGCGCGGTAAAATAGCCGGTGTGTGCGCGGGTATCAGCGACTACTTTAATATGGAGCTTTGGCTCGTACGTATTCTTGTCGTCACCGCAGTGTTGTTATCGGGTGGGCCATTTATTGTTGTTGCTTACATTGCTGCGTGGTTTATTTTAGATAAGAAACCATCAGAGAAAACAATGAAAACTGGCGACAGTATTCACCAAGACCCGCTTGAAGTGAAATTTAAAGTATGGCAAAAAGGGGAACCACCTCGCCGTGCACTGCAAGATTTAAAAGAGCGTCTTGCGCGAGTTGATGGTCGTTTACAAGAGATGGAACGCTATGTCACCTCAACAGAATTTACGGTTAGCCGTGAAATTAACAAACTTTAAAGGATTTTAAAGCACCTTGTTTGCAATGTGAAACCAAGCGCAAATAGGGTGCTAGACACTGTATGAGCCAATCATTTGCAAAGAACACCTTTAATAAATTAAAAAACAAAGCCGAAAAAGCGCTGCATCGTGGTTTAGATCAACACGTGAAACTTGCTGTAACAGGATTAAGTGGCAGTGGTAAAACGGCGTTTATAACCGCACTTGTTAAGCATTTAACCAGTCAAGCTGATGATAAAAACCTACCATTTTTTAATGTAATGCGTGAAAAACGCCATATTGCAACCAAAGTGGTGCCTCAGCAAGCTCTCACCATTCCAACGTTTGCATATAATCAGGCTTTGTCATCATTATTGCCCCTGGAAGATGAACCGGCATGGCCAGCATCAACTGAGCGTATCAACACACTGCGACTGGCAATCAAGTATCAAAGTAATGCCGGGCTTCGTGGTCATTTTGCACCGCAATCCACTTTGTATTTAGACATCATTGATTACCCAGGTGAATGGTTACTCGACTTGCCAATGCTTGAGCAGTCATTTGCTGATTGGTGTGAGTTACAATATTCATTGCTTATGCAAACGGCGCGCAATGAAAAAGCTCAGCCATTTTTATCTGCACTTGCAGAGCTCGATTTATCGTCCAGTGTTGATGAAAGTTTACTTGCTGAGGTGGCAGCACTGTACCAGCAGTTACTCACCAGTTTAAAGCAAGATACCAAACTTGCCATGTTACAACCCGGGCGAATGTTGATGCCGGGTGAACTTAAAGGTGCCCCCTTACTGCAGTTTTTCCCGGTCGCAAACGTACCAGAGGAAATCGCTGAAGGGTCAAATTTAGCGCACCTTAAAAAGCGCTATAAGGCCTACGTAAAAGAAGTTGTGAAGCCATTTTATGAGCAACATTTTCGCCATTTTGACCGACAAATTGTGCTGGTGGATGTCTTGAGTGCATTGAACGAAGGGGCCGAAACGTTACATGAGCAAAGTCGTGTAATAAACCAATTGCTTGCACACTTTAATTACGGTGAAGCCAGTTTCTTTAAACGTTTGTTTAAACCTAACATCGACAAGCTGTTGTTTGCTGCAAATAAATCAGACCATATTAGCGCGCAGTATCATAAAGACTTAGCATTATTGCTTGATTCAATCGTGCATGATCAAAGCAACCATTTAAAGTTTGAAGGCGTACAAATTGAAACCATGGCTATGTCGTCAATTTGTGCGACAGAGCCGCGTCAAGTTGTAGAAAAAGGCCAGCAATTAGCCTGTATTTACGGTAAACCATTGGGCGAGCATGAGTGGGTCACTTATTTACCCCCCCAGCCACCTTCACGACTATTGAATAAACACGAGTGGCCAGCACAAGGCTTTGAGTTTTTGTCGTTTTCGCCATTGCCATGCCCTGATAAACGGTTAAAGCATATTCGTTTAGATCATGTCATGCAGTATCTGATAGGAGATAAACTAACATGAGTAAACAGCCGAACGAGGTTGATTTTCAAGCTGGGCGCCGTATTGCGAGCTCTGCAGCAAATGAAGCACCGACTGAGGAGCTTACAGCTGCAAAGGTAATTGAAAATGCAGAGTTTATTGAAAACGATGACGAATTAACTGACGACATAGAACTGGCACCGGTATACAGAAAGTCAAAATGGCAAACATTAAAAAGCCTTTTTGTTGTGAGCTTTTTAGTCTTGGTCTTGCTTGAATTTGGTATGTCGCTGTATGTGGCGTTTCAGCAGTCGATTATTGTCGGTTCAGTGTATTTAACTGCGGTACTAAGTGGCGTGCTCTTGATTAGCCGTGTTATTTGGCGTGAGTATCGCATGCTGCGTAGCTTAAAGCGCAATCAGCTACATCGTACAGAGGCTGATCGATTACTTAATAGTGAGCAAGTAGGTGAAGCGCTGCCTTGGCTTGAGAAACTCAATAAACATCAAGCACTCACAGGCTTTGATGACTTTAAAACACAAATAGCCAGTCATCATACCGACAAAGAAATCATGACGTTATATGCAGACAGCTTATTAGTCAGCCAAGATCAGCAAGCAAAGAAACTGATTAATCGGTTTGCCACAGAATCGGGCTTATTGGTGGCATTAAGCCCACTTGCACTGGTTGATATGATGGCGGTACTTTGGCGTGGCACTAAATTAATTGAGCAAATTGGTCGTATTTATGGCATTGGTTTTGGTTATGCAAGTCGCATAAAATTGTATCGCTTGTTGATCAAACAAGTGCTTTTTGTAGGCAGTGCTGAACTGGTGTCCGATCTGGCTGCAACGGCACTCAGTGCAGAGCTGTTGGGTAAATTGTCGGGCCGTGCCGCGCAAGGGCTTAGCGCCGGTATTTTTACTGCTCGCATTGGCTATAAAGCCATGGAGTTAAGTAGGCCATTGCCACGTTTAGAGCACAAACGTAGCCTATTAAAAGAAACGGCTAATAGTATTGCGCGAAAAATAGCCTCGCGCAGCAGCGATAAAGACACCGAAAAGACTCAATGACAACATTTGTGTACAGTTAATAAAAACGGTTGAGTGATATTTAGCCATCTGAGCATCCGGCATGCTTGTGGTTAGGCTGTATGTGCGTTTTATTTATGAGTATGAAGTACTGATAATAAAAACGAGAACAGACAATGACTAAGCATCACTTACATACACAATGTATCCATGGTCCAGAAAAGCCAAATGATCCTCACGGCGCACTGAGTGCGCCACTTTATCAAACCTCAACATTTGCGTTCACGAGTGCAGCACAAGGGGCTGCACGTTTTGCTGGTGAAGAGCAGGGGTTTATTTACACTCGCTTAGGTAACCCAACAACGCAAGAGTTAGAGCAAAAAGTTGCACAACTTGAAAATTGTGAAGCGGCTGCAGCAACAGCAACGGGAATGGGCGCAGTATCAGCCTCAGTATTAAGCTTTTTACAGCATGGTGACCACCTTGTGGCATCAAGTGCACTCTACGGTTGTACTTTTGCTTTTTTTGCTCACATGCTGCCTCGCTTCGGTATAGAAGTCAGTTTTGTTGATATGAGCGATGAAGCCGCGTTACGTGCTGCTGTTAAACCAAACAGTAAAATGATTTTTGCTGAGACGCCGATAAACCCAACCATGACGGTGCTTGATTTAAGCTTAATTGCAGAAGTCGCGAAGCAACATAAGTTGCTCAGTGTTATTGATAATACTTTTTTAACGCCTTTACTTCAGCAACCCACTTCATATGGCATCGATATTGTTATTCACAGTGCGACTAAATATTTGAACGGACATGGCGATGTGGTTGCTGGCATTGTGTGTGGTTCTAATGAGCACATTAATTTAATAAAAATGACCGTGCTCAAAGATATTGGCGCAACGATTAGTCCACATGATGCCTGGTTAATAAACCGAGGATTAAAAACGCTTGCAGTACGAATGGAGCGCCATTGTGCGAGTGCCCAAGTGGTTGCTGAGTTTTTAGAGCAGCACCCGTTGGTGAGCAAGGTTTATTATCCTGGCCTTAAATCACATCAAGGTCATAAGTTTATTGGTACACAAATGAAAGCAGCGGGTGGTGTGATCGCGTTCGAAATTAAAGGCACCCTAGAACAAGGTGAAACCTTCATTAATAATACCCAGCTTTGTACGTTAGCAGTGAGTTTAGGTGACGCTGAAACCCTCATTCAGCATCCCGCGTCTATGACTCACTCTCCCTATACACCAGAAGAACGGGCTGCGGCTGGGATTAGTGATGGATTAATTCGCTTATCAGTCGGCTTAGAGGATGTTAACGATATAATTAACGATCTTAAAACTGCATTTACATCTATTGGGTAGGGTGTTAATTTTAGCTTACACTAAAATGGTGTTTTAGCCCTTATTTAACGGGGTGTGTAAACATTTAGATCTTTTGGTGTAATTTTTTATTTACAGTAGAGGTGTTTCTGCAAACAGTAGAAACACCCAAAACTATTAAAATCTCGCTTACTTTTACATAGTATCGACTTAACAAGTTAAAGTGATTCTTATCGTGCTGATCAAGATTTAACGAAGAAGGTTATTATGGCTAAAGCAAGTAATTACACCTCCAAGCAACCCGATGAAAATGGGGTGATCCATTGGAGCGAAGACGAAAACAAAATATGGTCTGAGCTGGTTGCTCGCCAACTCGCTTGCATTGAAGGCAAAGCCTGCAATGAATACCTTGAGGGTTTAAAAAAAATAAACCTTCCTTCAGATCGTATTCCCCAATTAAGTGAATTAAACGAAGTACTGGAAAAAACCACCGGCTGGCAAGTTGCGCCTGTGCCTGCGTTAATTGATTTTGACGAGTTTTTCCGTTTGTTAGCTAATAAGCAATTCCCCGTGGCCACGTTTATTCGCACCCGTGAAGAGTTTGACTACTTACAAGAGCCAGATATTTTCCACGAAATTTTTGGTCACTGTGCAATGTTAACAAACCCTGCATTTGCTGAGTTTACGCATAAATACGGTCAATTAGGGTATGCAGCAGAGAAAAAAGATCGCGTGTATCTGGCACGTTTATACTGGTTTACTGTTGAGTTTGGTTTAATGCAAACAGACCAAGGCTTGCGTATTTATGGTGGCGGTATTTTATCAAGCCCAGGTGAAACGCAGTACGTGTACTCTGATAAACCAGAAATCAATGCAATGAATGTACTGGATGTGCTTCGCACACCGTACCGTATTGATATAATGCAGCCTGTGTACTACACCATTAATTCGATTAATGACTTATTTGATATCTCACAAATGGATATCATGTCATTGGTGAGTAAAGCAAAAGAATTAGGGCTTCATGAGCCAAAGTTTCCACCTAAAGAAAAATTAGCAAGTTAAGGATTTATAATGTCTTCATTAAGCACACAAAAGTGTGAAGCGTGTCGTGCTGATGCGCCGAAAGTATCTGATGCTGAGTTAGCAGAATTAATTAAAATGATCCCTGATTGGGTACCAGAAGTGCGCGACGGCATTATGCAATTAGAGCGTGTGTATAAGTTTAAAAACTTTAAACAAGCACTTGAATTTACAAATAAAGTAGGTGATATGGCTGAAGAAGAAGGCCATCACCCAGGTTTACTTACAGAGTGGGGCAAAGTGACTGTTACGTGGTGGAGCCACTCAATTAAAGGCTTACATAGAAACGATTTTATTTGTGCTGCAAAAACTGACGATGTCTTTGCTGCATTATAAAACGCAATAAGTTCTGCCCAGAAGGCGTGACCCAAGGTCGCGCCTTTTTATTTTCGGCCCTAAACCACCTACTTCAGTAGGTGGTTATCATCATTTAGGCTTTGCCTGAAAAAATACTCATGTTAATTCCTTACTTGATTTTTAGCGAAGTCATATAAGGAAAAAACATGAGTAGATACGAGAAAGCATCGCATGTGTATTGGCGATGTCAATATCATATAGTCTGGACACCAAAGTATAGGTTCAGAATATTGAAGAACAAAGTAGGCAGAGATGTTTACAGGTGCATACAAGTTTATTGTGAGCAGTTAGGGTGCAAAGTAGTCGAGTTAAATGTGCAGGTTGACC
>NZ_JAJJZF010000038.1:0-25848 GCF_020966275.1 Pseudoalteromonas sp. MB41
AGTTGAAAGACGCGGTGTGAAGTGCGCCGCCATTGCGTTAGCAAATAAAACAGTTCGGACGGCGTATGCCATGCTGAAAAAGGGCACGCGTTATGAACCAAGCCTACTAGCAAATTAACATTTAGCCTTCGATAACAGAAATAACTGTATTGACCAAGAACCTGCGTTAAGCGGTTAGACCCACCCTTGATAGCCTGTAAAGTGATTAGTGTGTTAAAACACCGAGTAGGAGAAGAGGCACAAGGGCGCGAATACATCATAGGGCCGAGGTAGCTCCTCATTATGAGCCCGCATATAAGTACGCAGTCTAACAAAATTAACGAAGGGTATTGTGCAATAGGAGGAGTCCATATAAGGCACTTTAGTGCCGAAAGTATCTGATTATGCCCTTCATACATAACCACTGACATTGACGGCTAAAGCCGTTCCTACCCTTCTTAATAACGATGTTCAATCACAGTTCTAACGTTGTTTAATCATGATGACAAGATTGGAGGGCTCTAAAATGGGCTGCTTCACTTTACGCTAACCTAATTAGCGCGTAGTAGGAGGTACTTGAGTGCCGAAAGTGTCTGATTATGCCCTTCATATATAACCACAGACATTCACGGCTACGCTTGTTAATCACGATCTATTGATCATGTAGGATAGGAGTGCCGCCTCTAAAATGGATTACTTCAGCTCACGCTATCCGTCTCTCATTAATAACTAACGGCATCACATTGAGCTAGACGAATTACAGCGCAAATAAAAACGCCAGCATGATGCTGGCGTTTAGTATTTAGGAAGGCTTATAAATTAAGCTTTTGGACCTGCAGATTTGATTGCTTCCGAAACATCGTATTTTGCGAAGTTTTCAGTGAAGTCAGATGCAAGTTTGTTTGCATATTCTGCGTATTTTTCTTTGTCTTCCCATGTGTTGATTGGGTTAAGAAGCTTGCTATCAACACCCGGTACAGCAACAGGGACGTCTAGGTTTAATACGTCGATGTGTTGCGTTTCAACATCTGACAACTTACCTGAAACAATAGCGTCAACTACTGCACGTGTTGTTGGGATGTCAAAGCGTTTACCTGTACCGTAAGGACCACCAGTCCAACCTGTGTTTACTAGGAATACTTTAGCGCCAAATTCACGTACACGCTTCATAAGAAGCTCTGCGTATACACCTGCAGGACGAGGGAAGAAAGGCGCACCAAAACACGTTGAGAATGTTGATTCGATATCGCTAGTTGAACCGATTTCAGTTGAACCTACTTTTGCAGTGTAACCACTTAGGAAGTGATATGCTGCTGCTTCTTCTGTTAACACTGATACAGGTGGTAATACACCACTCACGTCGCATGTTAAGAAAACAACGGCTTTTGGCTCACCGGCACGGTTTTCAACTTTACGTTTTTCTACGTGCTCTAGTGGGTAAGCTGCACGGCTATTTTGAGTTAAACTTGTGTCATGGAAATCCGGTACGCGGTTTTCATCAAGTACTACGTTTTCTAAGATAGTACCAAAACGGATTGCATTCCAAATAACGGGCTCGTTCTTTTGTGAAAGGTCGATACATTTAGCGTAGCAACCGCCTTCGATATTAAATACGCTACCAGGCGCCCAACCATGCTCGTCATCACCGATAAGGAAACGTGTCGGATCCGCAGATAGTGTTGTTTTACCAGTGCCAGATAAACCGAAGAACAATGCTGTGTCACCTGCTTCACCTACGTTAGCTGAACAGTGCATTGGTAATACACCTTTCGCAGGTAATAGGAAGTTCTGTACAGAGAACATTGATTTTTTCATTTCACCGGCATAACGCATACCAGCCAATAGCACTTTGCGTTGTGCAAAGTTAATGATTACTGTGCCATCGCTATTTGTGCCATCACGTTCAGGGTCACAAACAAATGAAGGAACATTCATTACCTGCCACTGAGGTAAATCAGATGCATTATAAGTTTCAGGTTCGATAAACATGTTTTTGGCAAAAATGTGATGCCATGCAGTTTCTGTTGTTACAACGACTGGTAAATAGTGCTCAGGATCAGCGCCAACTTCTAGGTGAGAGATGAAGTGGTCGTTGCTTTGTACATGAGCTTCTACACGAGCCCATAACGCATCAAACTTGTCTGCATCGAATGGGCGGTTTACGTTACCCCATTGGATTTCGTTTTCAGTGCTTGGCTCTTGAACAATAAAACGGTCTTTTGGAGAACGGCCAGTACGACGACCAGTGTTAGCAACAAATGCACCATTAGCGGCTAAAGTCCCTTCGCCACGACGAATCGCGTGTTCGACTAGTTCAGCTGCAGTAAGATCGACAAAACGAGTAGCGTTTGCAGTCATGTTTATACCTAAATTGTGTGAGATTGAACGGGATAGCTCTGGGGTTCTTGTTTTCCCTTAAGCTGAAATAATAGTAACAGAAGGATTAGGGATATTCGAGTGTCTGAAGGGGCTAAAAACACATATATTTGGTAAAAAACATGAATAATTTCAATGATACCGGTGTCATAAAATGGGGCTTTTTCATGACACCGGTATCATAAAAATTAAGAAAAAAGCCGCAACAAATGCGGCTTTTAATATAATAATACTATTAAGTGGTCATTTAGTTAAAAATTGCTTTAATATCCTGCTCGTTAAAAACGTAATCTTTTAAGCAATAATGACAGCTAATTTTAACTTCACCTTTTTCTTTTACATCATCTAATAAAGCATCTTGACCAATATTGACTAATGCTGCAATTGTCTTGTCTCTGCTACAGCCACAACGGAAATTGATACTTTGTGGTTCGAACAATTGAGGGTTATCTTCATGATACAGACGAGTAAGAACAGTATTAGCATCAAGATTAAGTAACTCTTCATCTTTAATGGTATTACTGATTGCTTCAAGGTGAGTGAAGTCTTCTACTGACTTATCTTTATTTACCGGTAAAACTTGTAAGAATAAGCCGGCTGCTTTTGCTGAGCCTGCGGTGATTTCAGTCGCAAACCAAAGACGGGTTTTCAATTGTTCTGATTGCTCAAAGTAGCTTTCGAGGCATTTATCTAAGGTGTCGTGTTCAAGCGGAACAATACCTTGATAACGCTCACCTTTTGTTGGCGTTATCGTGATAACCATATAACCGTTACCAATCAAGTCTTTAATAGTACTACCTTGAACTTCACCTTGCAGGCGAGCAATACCACGCATATTTTGCTTATCATCACCATTAATAACAGCATATTTCACAGGGCCATCACCTTGTAGCTGTACGGCAATTTCACCTTCAAACTTTAAGGTGGCTGTTAATAAGCAAGTTGCAACAAGCAACTCACCTAAGAGTGCCTGAACAGGAGCTGGGTAATTATGGTTGGCGATCATCTCTTGATAGGTGTTTTCAATTTGTACGAGTTCACCACGTACATCGAGTTGATCAAATATATAACGATGAAGTAAATCTTGTTGCATGTGTTACATTACCTAACTTGATTTCATTTTTAACAGTTCACGTCTTTGCTTTTTATCAGGCTTTCTATCAGGATGTGGAGCAAAGAAGCTGTTATTCTTTCTTGCGATTGCATTTGCTTCGCGCTTTTCAATACTTGCTTGAGTTTCTTGGTATAAGGTCTGTGCAATGGGGGCACTTTGACGTTTATCAAGGACCTTCACTATTGTCACTACCTTTTCGTCGACTCCTTGCAGCAGTTTTATGACTGCGCCCACCTCGACGATTTTACTGGGCTTTGTTCGTTGACCATTATAATGCACTTTACCGCCTTGCACCATGTCTCGCGCAACAGAGCGGGTTTTATAGAAACGGGCAGCCCATAACCATTTATCAAGGCGGACGTTTAATTCGTCTTGACTGTTTTTTGACTGCTGAGTGTTACCTTTTGACACAATTGTGCTCTTTTAAAGCTGCTAGAGTATAGGCAAAATTTACCATGAAACTTAATCATAAAGAAACAGTCAAAGTTTTTCCTTGCTACCCCTGTTAGTCGAAACGACCTTGTTTACAAAGTTTAATATACGTGTGCTTGTTGAATGAAAAATGAAAAGGTACTATAGGCCTGCTATAAAGCAGTAAATTAAAATAAGAAATAGAATATATGGATCAACACTTACAACAAGTTAGACAGTTTTTAAACGGCTTACCTCATGCCAAGCTAAGTGCATTAGTTGTGCTGTTAGTTGTTGTTTATATTGCCTTTTTATCCTCGAAGTTGTTCTGGTTGTTGTGGCCTGAACCTGATACAAAAGCACTGCCCGCAAGTCGAACAACGATGACTGCGAAACGCATCGAAACAGTCAATTCACGACAAATTCTTGAACAACATTTATTCGGTAAAGTGGTTGTTGAAGCTAAAAAACCTGCCGCAAAGCAAACGCAAGTTATTAACAATGCCCCTGAAACTCGTTTAAGTATTAATCTAACGGGTATCGTGGCTGTTAGCCAAAACGATCAAGCTGGTTTGGCTATAATAGAGTCTCAAGGAAAACAAGAAACGTATGTTGTTGATGATGTAATTCAAGGCACTCGAGCGAAGCTCGCACAAGTCTTACCTGATCGTGTTATTTTGGATGTAAGTGGTCGCTTTGAAACATTAATGCTTGATGGACTCGATTTTACAAAAACAGTTTCTATGCCTGTTTTGGCTGAGCAACAAGAGCCAGAATTAGAAGAAGGTCCTCAGGATATCGATGCGGACAATGAAATCAATGCGACTGAAGATCAAGAAGTCAAAGAAGCGATTATTGAAACGCGTGAAGAAGTATTAAACGACCCTGGTAAATTATTCGACTACATTCGTGTATCGCAAGCGATGGTCGACGGTGAACTGGTGGGTTATCGCTTAAGCCCTGGTAAAGACCCGGCATTATTTAAGCAGATGGGATTAATGAATAATGATTTAGCCATTGCGATTAATGGCTATCAATTAAATGATTTAAAACAGGCAATGTCAGCAATAAATGAATTACGTAATAGTACTGACGCAAGTATCACTATCGAGCGTGATGGTGAGCAAATTGATGTGCAATTTAGCCTGCAATAATTAGCTTTGGAGTTTTTATAGAATGGTTCACGCGCTACACCTCACAAAAATCAAAAAAGGGTTAGCTAAGTATGCAGCGCTTTTTTTATTAACAGGATTATCGCTCTCAGTTTCGGCTGTTGAGTATGCTGCAAACTTTAAAGGCACCGATATTAATGAGTTCATTAATATTGTGGGTAAAAATCTCAATAAAACAGTGATCATCGATCCGAACGTGCGCGGCAAAGTTAATGTGCGCAGTTATGAGTTAATGGATGAGAAGCTGTACTATCAATTTTTCTTAAATGTATTAGAAGTATACGGTTATTCAGCTGTTGAGATGGATAACGGCATTCTTAAAATTGAGAAAAGCTCTGACGCTAAAAAATCGAACGTCCCTTTAGTGACGGAAGATAACCAAGCCAGTGGCGATATGATGGTCACGCGTGTTGTGCGAGTTAAGAATGTAAGCGTACAAGAGTTAGGTCCGTTAGTTCGTCAGTTTAGCGATCAAAAAGACGGGGGGCATGTTGCTAACTTCAACGCCGCTAACGTAATGATGCTTACCGGCCACGCTGCCTCTGTAAATCGTTTAGTTGAAATCATCCGTTCAGTTGACCAAGCCGGTGATAAGCGAGTTGATATTGTTCAACTTAAGTTTGCTACAGCGGATGATGTTGTCTCTGTTGTTGACAATATTTATAAAGATAGTGGTAAAGGCAGCATCCCTGAATTTTTGATTCCGAAAGTGGTTGCCGATGGTCGTACTAACAGTGTGATTGTTAGTGGTGAGGCGCAGGCCCGTACGCGTGCTGTTGAGTTAATCAGCCGCTTAGACAATGAGCTGGAGAATCAAGGTAATACCAAGGTCATTTACTTAAATTATGCAAAAGCAGAAGATTTAGTAAAAGTATTGCAAGGTGTGAGTAAAACACTCGCTGAAGATGGCCAAGGTGGCGCAACGAAAGCTCGTTCACGCAGTCAGAATGAAACAAGCATAGAAGCGCACCCTGATTCAAACTCGTTGGTTATTACAGCCCAGCCAGATACGATGCGCTCACTTGAGCAAGTTATTGAGCGCTTAGATATTCGTCGTGCACAGGTGCTAGTTGAGGCAATTATTGTTGAGGTTCTTGAGGCCGATGGCATTAACTTTGGTTTGCAATGGATTTCAGAGCAAGGCGGAATGATGCAGTTTAACAACGGCACAACAGTGCCTGTTGGCTCATTGGCTGTTGCGGCAGAGCAAGCACGTGATAAAACGATTCAAGGGACGGTTGTTGGTACAGAAACCGGTAATGTTACAAATACCTCAGAGACACAGGAAGGTGACTTAGGGCCACTTGGTGCGTTACTCGGTGGTATTAACGGTCTTGCAATGGGTATTGTGAAAAATGACTGGGGTGCGATTATCCAAGCCGTTTCAACAGATACCAATTCAAATATTCTTGCAACGCCTTCTGTCACCACCATGGATAACGAAGAAGCGTCGATGATCGTTGGTCAAGAAGTACCAATTATCACTGGGTCACAAACGGGTTCAAATAACTCTAACCCATTCCAAACGGTTGAGCGTCAAGAAGTGGGTGTGAAACTCAAAGTAACACCACAAATTAATGATGGCTCGGCGGTTCAGTTAACGATTGAGCAAGAAGTCTCTGGCGTAAGTGGTGCAACTTCAGTCGATATCTCAGTGAATAAGCGTGCGATTAAAACCACCGTTATGGCCGATGATGGTGGCATGGTCGTGTTAGGCGGTTTAATTGATGAAGACGTACAAGAAAGTGTCTCGAAAGTTCCATTGTTAGGTGACATTCCTATTTTAGGGCACTTATTCCGTTCAACCAGTACCAGTAAGCGCAAGCGTAACTTAATTGTATTTATTCGTCCGACGATTGTTCGTGATGGTATGAGCATGAATAAGTTAAGTCATTCAAAATATAACTTCATCCGTGGTGAGCAGCATAAACAAAAAGAAGATGGGATTGATTTAATGCCATTAACTGATATGCCAATCTTACCAGAATGGAATGATGCATTGGTATTACCGCCAACGTATGAAGAATACCTGAAACAACAAAACGCAGATGATCGTAAAGATGACTGATGCAATTACAGAGATTAATGACGAGTTAGCGCAGAGTGCGTCTATTGACCATGATGAGCTCTTAACAAGTGATGATCTTGTTAGCTTGCCTGCAAAGCGCTTACCGTTTTCATATGCGCGTCGTGCTGGTGTCTTGCTAAGTAAAAATGGTGATAATTGGACTGTTTTCTATCGCGGCGAATTAGACGTAACGGCTTTACTTGAAGTACGTCGTATTGCGGGGCGTGGTTTTTCACTCGAGCAGTTGCCAGACGACAAATTTGAGCTGTTACTTGAGGCTTCTTATCAACGCGATAGTTCTGAAACACAGCAAATGATGGAAGATATTGGCAACGAAGTTGACTTATTTTCTTTAGCGGATGAACTACCGCAAACAGAAGACTTACTCGCAGGGGATGATGACGCACCTATTATTAAACTCATTAATGCCATGCTCAGTGAGGCAATTAAAGAGGGTGCTTCAGATATTCACATTGAAACCTTTGAGCAAGAGTTAGTAATTCGCTTTAGGGTAGACGGTGTCTTAAAAGAAGTTTTAAAACCAAATCGTAAACTTGCATCCTTACTCGTGTCACGTATTAAGGTTATGGCAAAGCTCGATATTGCAGAAAAGCGTATTCCACAAGATGGGCGTATAAGTTTACGTATTGCTGGACGTGCTGTTGATGTGCGTGTATCAACGATGCCATCAAGTTTTGGTGAGCGTGTTGTACTGCGTTTACTTGATAAAAATAATGCGCGCTTAAATCTTGAAGATTTGGGGATGACCGAGCGAAATCGCGAATTGTTCGCTGATCTCATCAGTAAGCCTCACGGTATTATTTTGGTAACTGGTCCCACAGGTTCTGGTAAAAGTACCACTTTGTATGCGGGGATGAGTCAAATAAACTCACGTGACCGTAATATTTTGACGGTTGAAGACCCGATTGAGTACGAAATACCTGGGATTGGTCAAACACAAGTAAACACCAAAGTAGATATGACCTTTGCGCGGGGATTGCGTGCAATTTTACGTCAAGACCCTGATGTCGTCATGGTGGGGGAGATCCGAGACCTTGAAACCGCACAAATCGGTGTGCAAGCGTCGTTAACGGGTCACTTAGTTATGTCGACTTTACATACCAATACCGCTGCGGGTGCGATTACCCGTATGGAAGATATGGGAGTAGAACCTTTCCTGTTGTCTTCTTCTTTGCTGGGTGTGTTATCACAACGTCTAGTGCGTACTTTATGCAATAGCTGTAAAGAAGGGCATGTCGCCGACGAGCGAGAGTGCCAGTTATTAGGTGTTAACCCTGCTGAGCCACCGACGATTTACCGTGCTGTAGGCTGTGAAGAGTGTAACTTTAATGGTTATCGTGGCCGTACGGGGATTCATGAATTACTGGTTGTTGATGAGGCTATTCGTGAAATGATCCACAGCGGTAAAGGCGAACAAAGTGTTGAAAAGTACATTCGTACTCGTAGCCCAAGTATTCGTCAAGATGGCTGTAGCCGTGTGTTGGCAGGCCGTACAACCTTAGAAGAAGTCTTGCGTGTAACGCGTGAGGAAGGTTAATTATGGCTGCATTTGAGTACCGCGCCCTGGATGGTAAAGGTAAAGAGAAAAAAGGCATTCTTGAAGCCGATACGGTAAAGCAAATACGTCAAACATTACGTGACCAAGGCCTGATGCCTTTAGAGGTTGTCGCTGCCGCAGAGGGTGAAAAGCAAGTTAAAGGGGCTAAAAAGTCATTATTTAGCGGTTTTTTCAAACCAAAAATATCGACCTCAGATTTAGCGCTGATTACTCGTCAACTTGCCACCTTAATTCAGTCAGCATTACCTGTCGAAGGGGCGGTAATGGCCGTCGCTGAGCAATGTGAAAAACCGCGTTTAAAACGTATGCTCATGTCTGTACGCTCAAAAGTTGTTGAAGGCTACACACTCGCAGATGGTATGAGTGAGTTTCCGCATGTATTTGATGATTTATATCGTGCCATGGTGGCTGCCGGTGAAAAATCGGGCCACTTAGATCAAGTATTAAATCGTTTAGCTGATTACACGGAACAACGTCAGCATATGCGTAGTCAAATAACACAAGCGATGGTATATCCAATCATTCTTGTTGTGTTTGCTATCGCAATTGTTTCAGTGTTATTGGGCACGGTGGTTCCCAAAATATTAAAAACATTCGAAAAGTCAAAACAAGTACTTCCTTGGACGACAGAGTGGGTTATGGCAGCCAGTAACTTTGTACAAAATTATTGGTTTATTAGTTTAATAATTATCACTGCACTCTCAGTGGGAATTAAGCATGCACTCAAACGACCAAAAATTCGTTACTGGTTTGATGAAAAAGTACTTTACTTGCCTGGTATAGGTAAAGTCGCGAGAGGGGTGAATACCGCTCGATTCGCACGCACGTTAAGTATTTTATCTTCAAGCTCCGTTCCCTTACTCGAAGGTATGCGTATCTCTGGTGGGGTATTGGTTAATGAGAAAATGAAAAAATCGGTGCAAGATGCGGCCACCCGAGTCAGTGAAGGGGCGAGCCTTCGTGCTGCTTTACAACAAACGAAACTTTTTCCACCTATGATGCTGCACATGATCGCAAGTGGCGAAAAGTCAGGTGAACTTGAGCAAATGCTTGAGCGAGCAGCAAATAATCAAGATCGTGAGTTTGAAAGCATGGTCAACGTGTCTTTAAAACTTTTAGAGCCAGCGATGATTGCATCAATGGCGGTCATTGTCTTGTTTATTGTTATGGCAATACTGCAGCCAATTATGGCAATGAATAAGGCAGTAGGACTTTAAATTAGGGAACGGTAGAGCAACAGCCAGTAGCTGTCGCTTTATAATAAATTATTGAAGAAAATTAGAGGTATTTTTGTGAACAAACAGTCAGGTTTCTCATTATTAGAAGTCATGGTGGTACTGGTTATCATCGGTATGATTATGTCAATTGTGGCACCAAACATTATGGGCCAACAAGAAGAGGCAGCGATCGACAAAGCACACCTAGATATTCAACAAATTGAAGATGCGTTGAGCCTTTATAAGCTGAAGAATAAAGCCTATCCAACTACAGAACAGGGTCTAGAAGCGCTTGTTACTAAAACGAGCATCGAGCCGGTTCCAAAACGTTTTCCAGATGGTGGTTTTATTGAAAAGTTACCTGAAGATCCATGGGGCAATCCGTACCAACTAATTAGCCCAGGAGAAATTGGTAAAATTGATATTTTTTCAATGGGTCCAGATGGCGAAGCTGGCACCGATGATGACATCGGTAACTGGGATGAAGAAAAGCAATAATGCGTAAACTCAGCCAGATGTTTACCTTTTATACACATCAAGGCTTACTATTATGGTAAGCCTTAATCGTTTACGTTTGGCTGGGCGTGCTAAGCACGCAAAAGGTTTTAGCCTCATCGAAATATTAATGGTGCTTGTGGTGATAGGGTTTGTCACTAAAATGGTGGCCTACAGTTTTGATGGTGGTGCAGAAGAAAAATTAGAAAAACAAGCGCTCAGATTACACACCACGATTAATATGGCATCTGAATTTGCCATCTTAAATCAGGTCGAGTTAGGCTTTCATTTAGATCAAAATGTATTTGAATTTTTAGTATTTGATGGTGAAAAGTGGGTCACCTTCGATCGTGAAAAATTGTTTGCGCCTATTAAAGTAGACGAAGATTTTAAATTAACCTTGAATCTCGAAGATTTGGCATGGGCACAAGATAACTTACTTGAGCAATCGAACTGGCGTGAATTGATGAGCGGCGGTGACGAAGATAGTTTATTAGAACTTAAAAAGTTAAAGATTCCACAGGTACTGATCCTTTCTTCAGGAGAAGTCAGTGCTTTTCAGTTAGTGTATGAGCTGAAAGAGGAGCGTGAACCGCAGTATTTTATCGAAGGCGAGTTCATGGCTCCTGTTAAACTTCGTATGGAGCCAGAGTAATGACTAAGTCAGCGGGTTTCACTTTACTTGAAGTCATGGTTGCTTTGGCTATTTGTGCCATGGCGGGTATTGCTGCAATGCAGGCAACGGGTGAACACATCAATCACTTGTCGACGATTGAAGAGCAAACATATGCATCATGGGTTGCTGAAAATGTCATAGTTGAGCAGCGAACAAAAGGTGATAAGTGGGCGGGCAAAAATGGCACTAAAGGCAGTGAGACATTGGCTGGTTATGAGTGGTATTGGCGTCAAGATGTCGTTGCTACGGCAGATAAAAGCTTCGTGAAAGTCACTATTAATGTGTTTGCTGACGAAAAACTAGAATACCCCATTTATGAACTTGTTACTTATTTAAACAAAGGTGACAAGTAGTGAAGCAACGCGGGTTTACCTTACTTGAAGTTATCGTCGCAATGGGCATTTTAGCGTTTGTGGTGTTATCGACTCATCAAATCTTAGAATCAACCACCAAGGCTAAAGAAGCCTCAGATGAGACAATCGCAGAGCTCAATGGCTTTCAAACGGTATTTCGTCTTATGGACCAAGACTTTAGCCAAATGACGAAACGTCAAGTACGCAATGAGGCGGGAGACTTTCAAGAAGGTTACATTCTTGCTGGGCGTTATGTATTTAACAGTCAATATGATGGCATTGGTTTTGTGCGTGATGGGTGGATTAATCCAATAAACTTGCTGCCGCGCTCTGAGTTACAAGCTGTTGGTTATCGTGTTATCGATGATAACCTAGAGCGCATATACCGAGTATATGTTGATCAGCTCGATAATATGGAACCGCGTTCGCAAGTTATTCTAGAAGATATTGAAGATCTGAAGTTTGAATTTCTTGATGATAAAGACGAATGGCAAGAGCAGTGGCAAGTCGCTGCATTACCGAAGGCTGTTGCCGTGACCATTCAAAAAATAGAACAAGAACCTATTCGTCGAGTCTTTTTAGTGCCCGGTGAAGGTGTAGTGAGTACTCAGCCATGATGATTAAACGTTCTCAAGGTGCCGCACTTGTTATTGTTTTATTTATTGTCGCATTAGCCGCTATGCTAGCGGTCGAAATGAGTGCAAACCTGATGGTGCAAGTGCAGCGTAGTACTAATATACAAAGTCATCAGCAAGCTAAGTGGTATGCTTTTGCTGCTGAAGAACTGGCGATTAAAGCGATTAAACAAACTAAAAAAGATGACCCTGATAAAATTCATCTAGGGCAAGTCTGGGCGCAGCAAGGTGGGGTTCCTTACCCTGTTGATAATGGCACGTTAAGTGGCACGATTACGGATTTGCAAGCGTGCTTGAACTTAAATGCTTTACGCACAAAACCTGTGCAACAAACCGGCTCGGCTAATAAAACGAACCCAGCGCACAAAGCATTGTTAGCTTTACTTGAGAATATTGAAGACTTACCCGCAGATGAGTCTGAAGAGGCAATGGCTGACAGCGTCTATGACTGGCTCGATGAAGACAGTATTACTTATCGCTCAGGTGCAGAAGAAGATGAGTACTTATCGCGTAAGTATCCCTACATGACTGCAAACAGCTTTTTTGCTTCAACATCAGAGTTGCGTTTAGTTAAAGGCTTCAATCCATTAGTGATGGAAAAAGTATTGCCCTTTGTGTGTGTGATACCAGACAGTGAACTTTTAGCGATTAATGTAAATACCTTGCCTAATGAAAGTGCCATTATTCTAAGCTCGCTTATTGATGGCCTCAGTTTATCAGGCGCAGAAAGTGTATTATCGTCTCGCCCTGAAGAGGGATTTGATGATATGAACGCATTTTTTGAACAAGTTAATCAACAAGGCGCACAAAACGTCGAAGCTGTTAAAGACTTGTTCACCATCAACAGTGATTATTTTAAACTACAAACGCAAGCTGAATTTGCAGAGTTGCGTTTTTCGATGACCACCTTACTCCATGCCAATAATGGTAAAGTAACGATACTGGCGCGAAAATTTGGAGGCGTACAGTGACAGAAATATTGTTGATCCGTGCGGGTCAAACATTACAAGATAGCCTTAGTTGGCTAATTTACTCACCGACAGAACAAGAAATAATTGCGAGCGGCGAAATCGCCAGTGCAGCACAATTAGGTGAGTTAACTGAAAAAGCACAAACCCGTGAAGTGGTTGCTCTTTTACCGAGTGATCAAATTCAGCTAAAAACAGTTGAATTGCCGACTAAATGGAGTCGTAAGTTAGAGCAGGCATTGCCCTATATGCTTGAAGAAGATATCGCGTGTGATGTCGACGACCTATTTATTGCGATTGCTGAGCCTACACTCATAGATGAAAAGCATGCGGTTAATATCGCCATGACCGATCGTGAGTGGTTTGAGCAGTGGCTTACTACATTCAATGAGCATGATATTGAAGTATTTAAAGTGTTACCTGACGCATTATTACTTCCTCGAGTCGACAATGAGAATACCCTGCGTACCGTTGAACTCAATGGCCAATGGTTATGTAAATTAGGTCACTGGCATATTGCAGCTGTTGAAATAGACTGGCTAGATGGTTATTTGACCGCAATGGGCCACCCAGATGTTGCACATTTTAGTCCAGCCACCGGGTTCCCTGAATCAGTTAATCTTGAGGCAAAAACGGAGCTGTATGATTTACCGCTCGCTTTATTTGCGAAACAACTCCCTGAAATTAGTTTTAATCTACGCCAAGGTGTATATCAATTAAAGAAAAAGTCAGCCATTTGGTGGGGATACTGGCAAAAAGCCGCTATTGCCGCAGGGGTTGCATTGGTATGCAGTGTGGGGGTTAAGTCCCTTGAGTTATATAAACTAAATACTCAACTTGAGAAAACGAAGGCACAAGTTGTGACTAACTATCAGCGCGCTTTTCCTAATAAGAAAGTACGCCCACAGTTGATTCGTAGTCAAATTCGTAATGAACTCGCATTGCTCGATAGCGGAAGTACCGCTGGTTTCTTAGATTTGACTAATGACTTAGTGACTATTTTTAGTGAAGTAAAAGACTTCACGCCAGAAACTTTGCGTTATGACGAAGGCCGCAACGAGTTACGTATTCGTGCACGTGGTAAAGATTTCCAATCGTTTGGAAAAGTAAAAGCAATTTTAGAACAGCGAGGCTTAACGGTTGATCAAGGCTCACTAAATAATGATGGTGATTTTGTCGTCGGTGAAATTAAGTTGCGAGGTGCGGCATGAAAAACCAATTAATTAGTTACTGGCGTTCATTAAAAGAGCAAGAACAACAACTTGTTGTCGTCGCTGGGGTGATTTTTGTTATTTTTATCCTTGTGATGGGAATCTTTAGGCCGTTAAATGCGGCGATTGAAAAAGCAGAACAAGACACGATAAAACAACAAGAATTGCTGGCATGGGTTGATGAGAGCATTGTTAAGTTAAAGGCCAGTGGCAGTGCACGAGTAGCGAATGACCGCAGCTTAAGTCAAATTGTGAATAGCACGCGAAATCGTTATCAGATCACCATCAGTAAAATGCAACCAAATGATAATTCACTGCGTTTAACTATTGATTCTGTCGAGTTTAACAAGTTGGTTGAGTGGCTTGATGAATTAGTTAATTCACAAGGTGTACTGATTGAAAACTTAGACATTAGTAAAGACGATAAGTCTGGTTTTGTTCGTGTCAGTCGTTTGGTACTAGAGAAGTAGACGATGAAAAGAATTATTTTATTAGTCACAGTATTTGTGATGTGTTTTTTGGTGTTTACGCTTATAAAAACACCCGCTGCAATTGCACTAGATTTAGCTGCACCGCATTTACCAAAACAATTGCAACTAGGCAAAGCCAGTGGTTCGCTTTGGGATGGTCGCATAATGCAGGTACGTTTTGATGGTGAGCAACTTAATAATGTACGGTGGAAGTTATCTGGCTGGTCATTGTTGACGGGCAAACTCGTTGGTACAGTGCGCTTTGGTGATCCGCGTGATAAAACAGATATTTCGGGCCATGCTGATTTTTCGTATGGGTTGTTCAATCAAGCTGTTGTGGTAAAAAATACCACACTACGTTTGAGCGTTGAGCGTGCGATGGCGCGCTTAAAATTGCCATTGCCAATTAGTGCACAAGGGCGTGTGATTGTTGATCTCGATGAGTTCAGCTCTGGTCAGCCGTATTGTGAAACATTAATGGGTGAGATTGCCAGTCCCAATATCGATGTTCAAGGACTTAATGGTTGGTTTAGTGTTGGCCCACTGAGCGGCCGTCTTAGTTGTAAATCAGGCGATATAGCTGTCTTGGTTGACCCTGAAAATCGCTTAGGTCTTGAGGCTGATGCTGTACTAAAAGCCAATTTAGATTTTAAAGTGGCAGGGTATATAAAACCAGAAGCCAGTCTACCAAAAGAAGTGCATGACGCTGCGAAGTTTTTAGGGCGTCCAGATAGCGAAGGACGCTATCCACTTAATTTATAAACACGACTTTAATTGAAGGCATTATGCAAATTCCTGAGTTTTCAAAAGAGCAAAGCGCCTTATTAGCACGCTTTCTTGCTGAGCAAAAAGACGCGCTATCGTTAGCACAAACACACGGTTATTTATTTGCCGTTATTTGTGCGCCCGAGCCATTGGATGTTCATCAGTGGCTTGAGCAAGTTGTCCCTGGTTGTGATGGGCAAATGGATGAGCAGGTATTGTTTGCGTTTATGGCGCTATATCAGCAAATCAGTGAACACGTATTTGAAACCGGATACAGCTTACCCGTAAGTTTGCAATTTAATTCTGCTCAGCAGCCGTACCTTGATATGCAAGAGTGTCAGCATTGGAGCCAAGGCTTTATGCTTGGGGCGCAGGGCTATATTGCTAAATTGTTAGCTGCGCCACAACTAGCGAGTGAATTAAAAGAAGCACTTGAGACAGCACAGCAAAGTTTGTGTTTCTTTATACTCGACTCAGCTGATATAGCATCGATTGCCAATCAGCATGGTTTAACCGAAGGGCTGTTATGTCAACAGCAGTATGAAGTGATGAATGAGTTTGCAGCAGGCTTTGCTGAGTTAATCGAAGCCGTTGCAGTAAATAGCCAGCTTTATAATGATGAAGGCTGGGGCTAAGCAAGCTCTAACACAATATCTGTGCAGCCTTTTGCACAACGAACAATGCCTTTGCCAGGCTGTTCAGTCTGTAGGTTTAAGGTAAGGACTCCTTTGCATGTTTCACAATGCATAGTCTGTCCTTTTGCTAACTTTTTTAGCATATTGCGCTGTTTAGCAAATGAATCGCTGGTTTTTTTATTAAGCGCAGAAAAATCCATTATTTATTTAACCTTTCTTCAAGTGCATCCGAAACAATATTACAAACACGTTCTAGGCGTTCACCATAGAAATATAAGTTAATATCTTTTTCACGACAATAATGTAAATGAAAGATTTGCAGTTTATCGTCATTCAAAAAAGCCTCTTCGACGTACTCACGCTCTGAACTCGATAAATTAAGCTGTGACTTAATCGTGTTCTTCGCCATATTCGCGGCGGGGCTGCGGTTAACTTGGCTAAAATCTGAAAGTACGTTAACCCCATCACCTAACAACCGTTCTCTGGGTTCTTTGATCAAAGGGTGATCAATCGTGAACAATGCTAAAATAATAAGTACTAAAATGATAAATTTTTTCATAGCACACAGAACTTTGATCTAAATAAAGAAGGAATTGGGACAAGTTTAATAAAATGGCTGATTTAAAAGCAAGAATATACGATGAAATAATTAAAAAGTTCATATTTTAGATCATTCCCTGAAATTTTTGAGAGATTGAGTATAATACTTTCGATAGGTTGGAAATTTCAGAAAACTCTGAACGAAATGAGATGCATTCTAATTTGTCGTATTGGCTTTATAACCTATTTAACTGCAAACATCAGTTTGAGTTTATTTCCTAGTGGCGTTGAGGAATTTTGATGGATAAACAAATTAAGGTTAAAAACATCCCAACGGAAGTAAAAATCCAAAAACCGGAAAACGCTTCCCATGATGATAGATTTAATCCACGCAATCGAATTTATGTAAGAGCAGTAACAGGCTTGCATCAGCTGTTAAGGCGACGAATTGGTTTCGTTGGCATGCTTGCATTTATGCTTTTACCTTGGATTAACTTCCACGGACAGCAAGCTGTGCTGTTCGATTTAGTAGGCCAAAAGTTTAATATCTTCGGCCTCACTCTGTGGCCACAAGATTTAACCATTCTTGCGTTTATTCTTATGCTTGCAGCTTTTGCGCTGTTCCTCGTCACCACATTTTATGGCCGAGTCTGGTGTGGTTACACATGTCCGCAAACGGTATGGACATTTATTTTTATTTGGTTCGAAGAAAAGTTTGAAGGCACTGCAAACCAGCGTAAGAAGTTAGATCAACGCCCCATGGACTTTGATAAGTTTTGGCGTAAAACGGCAAAACACAGCAGCTGGTGGCTGTTTTCATTGTATACAGCGTTTACCTTTGTTGGCTACTTTACACCTATACGCCAGCTACTTCCGGATGTTTTTACTTTGGATGCCACCGCCTATTCTTATGGGTGTATCGCATTGTTTGCTGTGTGTACATACGGCAATGCAGGGTGGATGCGTGAAATTATGTGTTTACATATCTGTCCTTATTCGCGTTTTCAGTCGGCCATGTTTGATAAAGACACCTTTACAGTAAGTTATGATGAATCTCGTGGCGAAAATCGTGGTCCTCGTTCACGTAAACAAGATCCGAAAGAGTTAGGACTCGGTGACTGTATCGATTGTAACTTATGCGTACAAGTGTGCCCGACAGGGATAGATATTCGCAACGGTTTGCAATATGAATGTATCAACTGCGGTGCCTGCATTGATGCTTGCGATGGTGTAATGGATAAAATGAATTACCCACGTGGGCTCATTTCATATACCACAGAGCGAAACTTAGAAACCCCTGAAAATAAAACGCATGCTTTGCGACCTAAATTGATTGGTTATCTTGTTATCCTTGTTGTGTTAACCGGGGCTCTCGTGGCAAATATTGCCATGCGTAAACCAATGGAGCTTGATATTATCCGCGACCGTAATCAGCTATACCGAGTTGACTTCAATGGCTTGGTTGAAAACACCTACACACTTAAAGTGATTAACAAAGCGCAATACGAGCAAACGTTTAATATTACAGTGGAAGGCTTAAATAACTTTGAATATATAGGCAAACAAACATTCACTGTGCCCTCAGGTGAATCTTATAACGTGCCCTTGTCATTAGTGGTTGATCCGTACGATTTGAAAAAGCCGATGACAAAATTCGAGTTTATACTTTCGGTGGAGGGGCAGCCTGATATTCAGATTTCGCAGCCTAGTAACTTCTTTAAGGCGCAATAATTCAGTACACTGAGCAAATACAATAAAAAGCGGGGTTTTCCCGCTTTTTTTATATAATGGGACACTATGAGTAAATTTAGCTTTGTTGACCTCACACCCGATTCAATTTTGGACGCAGTTGAAAGTATTGGGATCTATGCTGAGTCAGGATTACTTGCTTTAAACAGCTATGAAAATCGCGTTTATCAGTTTAAAGCAGAAGACGGTTACCGATACGTTGTAAAATTCTATCGTCCTGAGCGTTGGAGCAAAGAACAAATATTAGAAGAGCATGCGTTTGCTTTTGAACTTGCTGATGCAGAAGTTCCCGTCGTTGCGCCCGTAGTAAAGGACGGGAAAAGCCTCTTTGAGCATGACGGCTATTTATTTGCGTTATTTCCCAGTGTGGGCGGGCGTATTTTCGAAGTTGATAACTTAGATCAACTCGATGTGTTAGGCCGTTTAATTGGTCGTATGCATCAAGTTGCAAAAGCATCTTCATTTAATCATCGCCCAGTGATCAGTTGTGAAGAGTACCTTCAGACAGCTAAAGTTCAGTTACAAGCAAGTAACTTGATGCCAACGTCATTAGAAAATGCTTTTTATACGATTTTGGATTTGGTTATTAAAGAAACCACAGCCCAATATAAAAATGTAGAGACAATTCGATTACATGGTGACTGCCATGCGGGCAATATTTTGTGGGCGGGTGATGCACTGATGTTTGTTGACCTCGATGACAGCAGACAAGGTCCTGCAATTCAAGACTTATGGATGATGCTCAGTGGCGATCGTAACAATCAACTGTTACAGTTAGACACCTTGGTAGCAGCGTATGAAGAGTTTTGTGATTTTGACCACAGCCAGCTGAAATTAATTGAGCCATTACGCGCGATGCGCATGGTGCATTACATGGGGTGGTTAGCAAAACGTTGGGATGATCCTGCATTCCCACGGAACTTTTCATGGTTCGCAGAAGACAAATACTGGGAGCAGCAAATACTCGCGTTAAAAGAACAGCTTGCAGCGCTACAAGAACCACCGTTAAAATTATTACCATAAATTTTTAAAAGATAAGTAAAGACGAGAAAACAATGTTCAAAAAATTAAAATTAAGTCTACTCATTCTATGTTTACCTTTTGCAGCACTGGCAGCTGACTTTGAAGCAGGTAATCAATACGAAGTACTAAACACTAAAAAGAGTGCTACACCACAAGTAACTGAGTTTTTCTCATTTTACTGTCCACACTGTTTTAAGTTTGAACCAGTGGCGAAAGCACTGGCCTCAACGCTGCCTGAAGGCACTGAGTTTGTTAAGAATCACGTTAACTTTTTAGGTGGTGTATCGAAACAAACACAAAGTAACCTAAGTTATGCTTACCTAATTGCAAAGCAACATGGTAAAGGTGAGCAAGTGGCCGACCAAATTTTTCACAGCATTCATATTCAACGTGCACCGCTGCAAAATATTAAAGACGTGAAAGCATTATTGGCGACAAATGGTATTAGCGGCGATGTGTTTGACTCTGAAATTGCTAGCATGCCTGTGATCAGTGCAGAAAAAGCGATGCAAGACAAACAGAATAAATACTCAGAGATGGGGGCGTTAACGGGTGTGCCGACCTTTATCGTGAATGATAAATATAAAATTAATATAAATACCATCAAGAGCCAAGAGCAGCTTGATGCGTTAGTAAAGTTTTTATTAGAACAATAATTTTTGGAGTGATTGAATAATGATCAAATTAGTTAAAGCTGCATTTGTGGCCGTGACGCTAGGTTTCGTTGCCACAGCGAGTGCGGCGCAATACGAAGAAGGTAAGCATTATGAAACAATTGATGCGCGAGCTTCTAAAAAGCCTGAAGTGACCGAGTTTTTTTCATTCTACTGTCCTCACTGTAATACCTTCGAGCCAATTGTTGCTGAGCTTAAGCCAATGCTTAAAGACGGCGTTAAATTTAAAAAGAATCACGTTAATTTTGTTGGTCCTCGTGATCCTGAGATCCAAACAGTGCTTGCGCAAGGTTATGCAACAGCAACAGTACTCCCAAATAGCGATGCGTTAGTTGGTGCAATTTTTGACCACATTCATGGTAAACGTGCGCGTATTAATGAGCTTGCAGATATGAAAGATATTTTCGTATCGCAAGGTGTAACCGCTGAAGATTTTGAAAAGTACTACAACAGTTTTTCAGTACGTACGATAGCAGCGAAAATGAAACGCGACCAAGAGTACTATCAACAAAAAGGAGCCTTAAAAGGCGTACCAACCTTTATTGTGAATGGTAAGTATCGTTTAATCTTAGGTGCAGACTCAGGTATTACCGATGCAAAAAGCATGGCTGAGCTAATTAATTACTTAGCAGCTAAGTAAGAGACTCGAAAATATTATGTAAAAGCTCCGCTCGCGGAGCTTTTTTGTTTGGTGAAGAAATGAAAAAACTTTTAGTGTCGAGTTGTTTACTAGGAAAGCCGGTACGCTATGACGGTCAATCACAAAACTTATTACATCCTGGATTAGAGTCACTGAAGCAGCAAGGGCGTATTGTGTCTTTTTGTCCTGAGGTTGCGGGTGGTCTACCTACACCAAGAGCGCCTGCTGAAATTAGCCAGGGTAGAGTATTAACACAGGATGCGCATGACGTCACCGCAGAGTTTAAAGCGGGTGCACAGCAAGCATTACGCGTATGCAAAGAACAAGGGATTCGGTTCGCACTACTCAAAGAGTCTAGTCCGTCATGTGGACGTAATTATATTTATGATGGAAGTCACACAGGGCAAAAGATTCGAGGAATGGGTTTAACTGCAAAGTTACTTAGTGACAATAATATACAGGTGTTCAGTGAACAACAATTGCCAGCGCTATTGGCTGCGCTGGCAAAAGTTTAAGTTATTTACGCTGTAAAAAGACGCCAGACTCAATATGATGTGTATAGGGGAATTGGTCAAAAATCGCAAAACGTTTCACTTCGTGTGTTTTGCAAAGGTGATCAAGATCTCGTTCTAATGTCTCGGGATTACAAGAGATATAGATAATGTTGTCGTAGTTCGCCACCAAATCACAGGTAAGAGTATCCATCCCCGCTCGAGGAGGGTCGACTAAAATTGTTTGGCAGTTATAGCTGTTTAGATCAATACCGTCTAAACGTGAAAAAGTACGTTCGCCTTTCATGGCTTGTGTAAACTCTTCACTCGACATACGAATGATATCTAAATTATCGACTTTGTTTTGAGCAATATTGTACTGCGCAGAATAAACCGATGACTTTGAGATCTCAGTCGCAAGCACTCGGTTAAATGAACCGGCTAGTGCAATTGAAAAGTTACCATTACCACAATACAGCTCTAGCAAATCATTATTAAGGGGCTCACACAACGCTTGTGCCCACTCCAGCATTTTAATGTTTACTTTTGCGTTTGGTTGAGTAAAGCTATTTTCTACTTGCTGATAAATGAGTTCTTTACCATTTACGTTTAATCGTTCAACGACATAGTCGTTCCCAATCACTTCTTTTTGCTTACGTGCACGACCAATAAAGTCGATTTTAAACTGGCTGCTTAATTTTGCTTTAAGCTCTTTAATCGCAATTAGCCATTCATCGTTTAAAGGTTTGTGGTAAAGCAAACTAACAAGAATTTCACCACTTAAGCTAGAGAGGTAATCAATCTGGAATAACTTGCGGCGAAGTACCTCACACCCTTTTAAGTTTTCAATCATCACCTGCATCACTTCGCCAACGAGTGGCGCGGCGGGATCAAATTCATCAACGCGAATTTTCTCTTTGCTTTGCTGATCAAACATAATGTGGAATAAATCGTCGCCCTCATGCCACACTCTAAACTCTGCACGTTGACGGTAGTGAATTGGATCAGAGCTGAACACTTCTAATGTGTTTACACCAAAGCGCCTAAACTGTGACGTGATGCGCTGCTCTTTCTCACTCAATTGTGCATCATATTGAGTTGTATCAATTTTTATAACCGCCATGGCTGATTACCTTTTATCTCTTAGCTATTTGTCGGCGCTATTGTAGGGAGCAGAGAGGATTTGTCTAGTTTTGTTATTTATTTTAGTGTCGTTTTTTTGTACAAAAAACTTAAGTTATGCGATTTTTGGCCGATAATGAGGTAACCATAAAATGGAGTCGGATCATGAAAATTGGCAACCTAGGCTATATGCCTAATACAAATCTGAATAAATACAATGGTAAACAGTCTGTGCAGCAGCCTACCATTCAAAATCGTCAAGATAGCTATCAACAACGTGGCCGCGAACTGGCTGCAAAAGTACTCGACGATAAACTTGCACAAGCACTTGGTTTACCTAAAGCAGAAGAAAAGAAAGATAAACCCCTGTTTGATTTTGATGAGATCGTTAAAAATGTACTTAATTTTGTTGGTGGTGCGCTGCGTAAAGCAAAAGCAGATGGCGCTGATGATGAAAAGTTAAAAGGCATGTTAGGCGAGGCACGCAAAGGCGTACAAATGGGAATCGATGATGCCTATGATGAACTTAAAGAATCAGGCATCTTAAATGACGATATCGAAGAGGGTATCGAAAAATCGAAAGAAGGTATCTTTAAAGGTATTGATGAGCTTGAAGAAGACTTATTTAATCCTAAACCTAATGCCGTGACGGTTAGCCAAGCACAGTACGTGAGCTTAAGTAATAATGCTGAATATACATTTACCACAGCCGAAGGTGATGAAGTCAGTATTAGCTTTGCAGATGCATATGAGAGCAAGTCCGCTAGTAGCTACAGTAAAAACGGTGACAACGAAGCGTATGTCAGTGAATCGTCACAATCACGTGACTTATCTTTTTCTATGTCAGTGAATGGCGATCTTAATGAGCAAGAGCAGCAGGCCATTAACGAGTTGATGGAAGACTTACAAGGCGTTAGCGAAACATTTTTCTCAGGCTCACTCGATGAAGCCTTTGAACAAGCTAAAGAGCTTAACTTGAGTAATGAGCAGCTAGTCGGTTTTTCGATGGATTTGAAGCAAACCAAAACAGTTGCAGCTATAAAAGGGTACGAAGAATATAAACCAACGCCAGAGAAAGAAGTTGCAGAAAAGGTCGCCCCTTTTAACGATGACTTAAAAGAAGCCTTTAATAAAGCTGGTGATATTGGTTTGCAAAATCAACTTGCCGGAATTTTGCAATGGTTAAATCAAGATAAAGAAGAAGTCAGTAAATTGGTTGATTATACCAAAGCGATGTTCGAGCAAATGAATACACTACGTTCAGCCAATGAACAGAACTAGTCTTCGCTTTCTTTTTAGATAGTCACATGGCAAACTGCTTGCCTTTCATGATCCGAGGTAAGTAGTTTGTCAGTCCATATAATGGTGTTTGATTCAGGTATTGGTGGGACAACTGTGCTTGAACAGATCCAGGCTTTGATCCCGAATGCAGATTATAGCTATTTTATGGATAATGCCTTTCTGCCTTATGGTGCGCAAACTTCGCAAACAATCATTCAACGCTTATTAGGGCTATTACACTTTATAGACACACATGCGTTGCATGTTGATATATTAGTGATTGCCTGCAATACAGCATCGACATCTGCGTTAGACGTTATTCGACGCTATACAAGTATTGAAGTTGTGGGGGTTGTGCCTGCTATAAAGCCAGCATGTGCCATAAGTAATACGAAGCACATTGGTTTACTTGCCACGCCCGCGACTACAAAAAGCAAATACACCGAGACGTTAATTTTGACACACAGTCAAGGTACAAAAGTGAGCTTGTACGCTTCGACTAAGCTGGTGGAAATTGCAGAAACACTGTTTCATAGTAAAAAACTACTCAAAGCCGAATTCAACGAAGCAATGGCTGAACTCGCTATTGCAGATGATATTGATGTATTAGTACTCGGATGCACACACTTTCCTTTATTAGCCCATGCAATAAATAACTATTACGACAAACGCGTTAAATTGATTGACTCAGGCCGTGCAATTGCAAATCGTGTCAGTAGTATTATTACAACGCAGCAATTAAATTTAGCAACAGACAAAAAAAAGCCGCTCCACTATTATGCAACGGCTCCGATTAGTCACCAGCAATTAAGCGTAGAGCTTGTTACGCTGATTGATCAGATTCCTCACGGAAACTATTAGACTCGTTCTCTTGTTTTTGTTTTGCTTCACGTACTTTTAAAGTACGTTGTTGGAACTCACTATCATTTAATTGATTAATTGCATTGTCAGCATCTGCCTCAGCCATTTCAACAAAACCAAAGCCACGACGTTTACCAGTGTTTTTATCTTTCAATAAACGAACGTTAAAGACTTTACCTTGTTCTTCAAATAAAGCGCGTACAACACCTTCATTCGCTCGGTAAGGAAGGTTGCCAACATAAAGTGTTTTTGTTTTTACTTCAGCCTCCTCACTTGCCGTTGATGAGAGTGCTGCAATAACTAAAGCACCAATTAATAAGCCTGCACCAAATAGCAACGCAGGGTCTAAAGCTAAGCTCGAAAATGCAAACTTAACAATAACAAACCCTAATACAGCAAGAATAACAGAGAAAAGAAAAGATTTTTGATCGGGTAATTTCATTTTTGATCTACCAATAAACAGGAAATAAACATTAATTTAACATTGTGAACTTGCTATCTTAACGCGTTAAATGAACATAGCAATGAAATTTGCATTAAATTATGAATATTGGCTTAAAAAACAGCCATAATTGCGACTGTTTTTGTTATTTTCGGTAATTTTAGTTCACTTTGTGAGCGAACGATAAAAAGATCGAAAAAAAGTGTTGATCTGTTTTTGGATCTCCCTATAATGCGACCCCACTGAGACGGGAGACAGCAACGAAAGACGCTGAGCAACGTAGCAGAGAGTTAAGTAAAACTTCGGTTTTAAATCTTCAAAAGAAAGTTTAAAATTAAGTGTTGACTCTAAAAAATAAGGATGTATTATACGCATCCCTAGCGACGAAGTCGCACTGTTCTTTAACAATATAAAGCAATCATCTGTGTGGGCACTCGTACAGATTGAGTTCTAACAGTCGAGCTACTAGGTAGTAAGACAAAAAAATTTAGAGTCTCAATTTAAACTGAGTGACCAACGGAAATAAGTTTACTTATTTCAGCACAGTCAATTCAACATCGAAAGATGTTAAATAAATTCAGAATTCATTGAGCATGTCCGCTCCCTCATGGGAAGGACAGAAAAAACTTTTAATTGAAGAGTTTGATCATGGCTCAGATTGAACGCTGGCGGCAGGCCTAACACATGCAAGTCGAGCGGTAACAGAGAGTAGCTTGCTACTCTGCTGACGAGCGGCGGACGGGTGAGTAATGCTTGGGAATGTACCTTATGGTGGGGGACAACAGTTGGAAACGACTGCTAATACCGCATAATGTCTTCGGACCAAAGCGGGGGACCTTCGGGCCTCGCGCCATAAGATCAGCCCAAGTGGGATTAGCTAGTTGGTGAGGTAATGGCTCAC
>NZ_JAJJZF010000039.1:0-22272 GCF_020966275.1 Pseudoalteromonas sp. MB41
ATACCGCCGAAGTTATCAGTCTCGAAATTAATGGGTGCTTTAAAGGGAAAAATAGCGTTAAAGCTATTTAGCAAATATCCATACTTAAGGAAAAACAAGTTATGGGGAAACCATTTTTGGCAGAGAGGGTACTTCGTAGATACTGTAGGGATAAATGAAGAAATAATAAGGCGGTATGTCAGGCACCAAGAAAAGGAAGAGGTGCAAGAGCAGGCGCAGTTAACACTCCAGTAAACAACGCCCCCTTCTAGGGGGCTAATGCAAAGCCACCTTCTTTAGAAGGTGGATCTTTTACTTTTAATGAAAATAAATGCATTTCAATTCAAGGAAATAAAAATATTTTATAAAAATAAATATTTCTTAAGTTTTATTTAAGTTTCGCTCGATAAATTTTATACATAACCTATGTGGAGCGAACGATAATGCTTTCAGTTAAACACTCACAATATACGCAAGTAAACGATCCCACTTTTGTTTGTGTACGCGAAGGGGGACACGGCCGTGACCGTCTCGAGAATACTATTAAGCAAGGTTTTGCTGCTGCCTATAATGCGAAAATTACGCAATTTATGCCGTTACTTTGCGAGCTCAATATTGATGGTGAAGTGTGTACGCTAGGGCTTCGCTCTGCATCATATCCTTTGTTTATTGAACAGTACCTGCCAGCGCCTATTGAGCATTTCGTGAATGCCAAGCGTGAGCAGATTTTTGAGCTAGGTAATTTGTGCTCAACGCATCGAAAAGCCACCTTGGCGCATTTTGTGTTAATGAACGAAGCGCTTTATCAAGTAGGGGCAAGCCATTTAGTGTTTTGTGCCACTCGTAAAGTACGTGCTTTATTAAAAATGCTGGGTGTTCATTGCAATGAAATTGGTGTTGCGAATGCCTATGCACTTCAAGACCCTGCGAGTTGGGGCAGCTATTACGATAACCAACCGACCCTTTGTGTCGTTGACTTAAATGAAGCGCATCAATGCATCATAAACACCCCCGCTTTATTCAATATTAAACAACAGTGTTTGTTGTCATCGCTTGAGCTTGCTGTGTTTTTGGAGGCGCTATGAATTGGTTTGCACAGTTACCGCACCGCGATAGCGACGTTTTATTGATGTGCCAGCACCCTGATGGTGTGCGTTCTTTAACTAAGCATGGCTTTCTTGAAGAGGTCGCGCGTTTATTACCAACATTGGCTGAATTTTCAGGCCAAGGCGTTGCTTTCCAACTTGATAACACACCAGCATGGTGTGTGCTTGAAGCCGCAATTACTGAACTTGAAAGGGTCGCAATTCCGCTTCCAACGTTTTTTACCGCACAGCAAATTGCGCTGAGTCTACAAAATAGTGGGGCTGAGTTGTTTGTATGTGACCGTGTTTTCGAAGGCGAAAATGCAACATTAGTGGCCTTGGTTGACGTATGTAAACGCTACCCTTTATATGTATATCAGTTATCTGATACACAGCCGATTACATATTTCGAAAATACGCAAAAAATAACCTTTACGTCGGGCTCAACAGGTACGCCAAAAGGGGTGTGTTTATCGCTTGAAAGCCAAATTAAGGTGGCAACGTCACTTTATAAACGTATTGGTTTAGAAAAACCAAACCATCTGTGTGTTTTACCTTTACCTGTACTTCTTGAGAACTTAGCTGGTGTATATGCGCCTTTGTTAGCGGGTGGGAGTGTTAATGTAGTGCCATTGGCTGAACTTGGTTTTTCGGGTGCTCAGTTACGTGAACCGCAAAAACTCATTGCTGCGATAGAGCGCACTGAGCCCAATACCCTCATTTTAGTGCCAGAACTTCTCAGCTGCTTAGTGGCCTTTGCAAAGCAGGGATGGCAAGCCCCGACTAGCTTACAATTTATTGCTGTGGGGGGAGCTGTGGTGAGTAGCAAACTGATCAAGCAAGCCCGTGAATATGGCTTACCGGTTTATCAGGGTTATGGCTTATCTGAGTCTTCATCGGTGGTGAGCTTAAATACCCCAGCTGATGATGATATTGAAACGGCGGGGCGCGCGCTCAATCACATTCAATACAAAATTGAAAACAACCAACTGTTTATTAAAGGCTCATTATTTTTAGGTTACTTAGGGCAAGCGGCACATAAGAGCGATGATTGGTATGCAACAGGCGACTTGGTCGCTGAGCATGAGGGTCGCATAGTGATCCAGGGACGCTTAAAAAACCAGCTAATCACGAGCGTTGGCCGCAATATCAGCGCTGAGTGGCCTGAGTCGTTATTACTTAGTCACAGTCATGTACAGCAAGCGGTCGTTGTTGGTGAAGGTCACGCGTTTTTATCGGCGCTAATATTTGCCAACCCCGCAATGACTGATGATGCACTTGCCGCGCATGTTGCTGCCCAAAACGCGCAGCTGCCTGAGTACGCACACATCCTAAAATGGCACCGTTTGGCAGAGCCAATGAGCCACATACAAGGTTTATTAACGAGCAATAATCGTCCTAAGCGCGAGTTGATTAACTCATTTTTTGCTAGCGAGATTTCAGCATTCTATCAAGAGGCGACGAACATGAGTCAATTTTTCAATACATTACAAGCCGAAACACAAAAAGAGCGTGATTACCTATTAGCAGCACCAATCATTGGTCGTGTGTTTAAAGGTGAGGTAAACCTTGCAGAATATGCGTCGTTTTTATCGCAAGCGTATCATCATGTTAAGCACACCGTACCGCTTTTAATGGCGCTGGGTGCAAAGCTTAGCGATAAACAAGAGTGGCTACGTGAAGCCGTTGCAGAATACATCGAAGAAGAGTTGGGCCATCAAGAGTGGGTGTTAAACGATATTGCTGCCTGCGGTTTTGATAAAGAGCGGGTACGCAATTCGCGTCCGCAGTTTTCAACAGAGCTGATGGTGTCATACGCGTACGATTTAATAAATCGTGGTAATCCAGTGGCATTTTTTGGCATGGTGCATGTGCTCGAAGGCACTTCAATTGCCTTGGCAGATAACGCAGCAGGGCAAATTCGTGACGTCATTGGTTTACCTAAAAAGGCGTTTACTTACCTTACGTCACACGGTGCACTTGATATTGAACATGTGAAGTTCTTCGAAAGTTTAATGAATCAAATCGATAACGAAGACGATCAACACGCCATTATCCACGCTGCTAAATGCTTTTATAAACTTTACGGCAATATTTTCCGTGATCTTGATACCGAGCCTTTCTTTCGTGAGTCAGATTTGGAGCAAAGCGCATGAGTAGCCCCGTTTGTGTACTAACCGGTGCAACGGGGGGCATTGGTCGTGCTATTGCGCTTCGTCTTGCAAAAGAAGGCTGGCGTGTGGTGTTGGTAGGGCGCAACATTAAGCAACTTGCTGCACTGCAATTAGAATGTGGCAACGACGCTGAATATTTTCAGGCCGACCTACATAACAGTGAATCGCGCGATGAGCTCGCTAAATTTGCGAAGCAAATAGGGGGGGCAAGTTTACTTATAAACAATGCGGGTGTGAACGTTATGCAAGGCTTTAGTGAAATGAGTGAGCAGCAAATAGATCATCTATTGAATATTAATCTCACTGTACCGATTAAATTATGCCAGCTGTTTTTGCCCCAAATTACTCGCAATAAAGGCACCATCGTCAACATAGGTTCGTCGTTTGGAAGTATCGGGTATCCGTATCAAACGGTGTACTGTGCCAGTAAATTTGGCCTGCGAGGTATGACAGAAGCACTTGCTAGAGAGCTGAGCCACAGCGAGGTTAAGGTGTTGTATTTAGCACCTCGTGCAACCGACACCGCCATTAACTCGCCACAAGTACGCGCCATGAACAAAGAACTTGGTAACACGATGGATCCGCCAGAAAAAGTAGCTGATGCATTGGTTGAGTTAATTAAATCAAAAAAACGTCGCCGCTTTATCGGCTTCCCTGAAACATTATTTGCCCGTATTAACGGTGCATTTCCATCACTAGTTGATAACGCAATTGCAAAACAACTTCCTAAAATAAAAAGTTTTTTTGCGAACTAAATTGATTAAGGTGAACGATTATGACTAAACTAAATTTAAAAGCCCTGATGATGTTAGGCGTTATTATGGCAGCCCCAGCAAAAGCCGACTTTAATAGTGATTTAAGCTCGGTGCAAAAGCAGTGGGCAGTGGTTAATTACGAATTAGTTGATGATGCACAGTTAAATGCGTTTGAAAAGCTGGCCAGTGAAACGGCTGAATTTACAAAAGCAAATGACGCACAAGCGGCAAGCCATATTTGGTACGGCATTGTGTTATCGAGCTATGCAGGTGCAAAAGGCGGGCTAGGGGCGTTAGGTCTGGCTAAAGATGCTAAGGCGCAATTTGAAAAAGCACTCAAACTTGACCCAAATGCACTTGATGGCTCGGCATACACAAGCCTAGCAACCTTATACGGAAAAGTACCCGGTTGGCCCATCGGTTTTGGTGACGATGATGAAGCGAAAAAACTATTTAAACAGGCGCTTGAGCTAAATCCTCGTGGCATCGACAGCAACTATTTATATGCCGCGTTTTTATATGATGAGCATAAATACAAATCAGCGAAAGAATTTTTACTGGTTGCTCAGCAAGCGCCTGCGCGCCCTGATAGAGTAAAAGCAGATCTTTATCGCCAACAAGAAATCACGCAATTATTGGCGAAGATCGAGAAAAAATTAAAGAGATAACTCATGCATTTATTGCTCGTTGAAGACGACCATTTAGTCGCAGAAGGCCTGTGTCGCTCTTTACGTCAACAAGGTTATAGTGTTGAACACAGTGCGACCGTTAAGTCTGCGATGCAATGGTTGCAAAGCGATGAAATTGAACTGGTAGTTCTTGATTTAGGGCTACCAGATGGTGATGGCATCGATATTCTAAAGCACATAAAAAAGAATCGTAAACAGCTTCCTGTGGTGATTTTAACAGCCCGTGGCAGCATTGATGATAAAGTGATGGGGCTTGATTTAGGTGCTGATGATTATTTGGCTAAACCGTTTGATCCAGCCGAGTTATTTGCTCGCCTTAGAGTGGCAAGCCGGCGTTTAACGCAAGCGCAAACGAGTATACTGCAAGTGGGCGACGTCGAAATGGATACCGCAGCTTTTACCGTGAGTTATCAAGGCGAGCCTGTCAATTTACCTCGCAAAGAGTTTATGTTGCTTAAAGCCTTGTTAGAAAACCAAGGTCGGGTGCAGTCCAAACAGCAGTTAGAAAGTAAACTCTACGAATGGGGTGAAGAAGTAGGTTCAAACACCATCGAAGTGCACATTCATCATTTACGTAAAAAATTCCCTAAGGAATTTATTAAAACCCTGCGTGGTATCGGCTATGTGGTGGGTAAACGCTAGTGTCAATTCGTAAGCGACTCACCTTATTAATACTCTCAATGGTGATTTTGACCTGCTTTTTGGCTTTCACCAAAGGTTACCGCGAAAGTATGAATCAGGCTGAAGCATTACTCGATAATGAGTTAGTGACGCTTGCACATGTGCTAATTGAACAACCGCTAAGCAAAGAAACACCCACATATAGCACTGATTTGCCCCAGCTGTTGTTTCAGGTTTGGGTTGATGACAAAGTGGTCTCAAGTTCAACGTCATTGCACAATAACCCTATTAATCAAAGCCAATGGCAGCCAGGTTTTAGTGTCGAAAACTTAGCGGGGCAACGGGTCAAGGTTTACCGTTTAAGCGAAGCTAATAAGCGGGTATTAATTGCAGAGCCGTTAAGTAAGCGCGTAGCGCTCACCGAAACCGTTATTCTGTCAGCAATGACCCCATTGCTGTGGAGTGTGCCCATTTTGGCTGTTCTAATCAGTGTCTTTGTAAAACAAGGGCTTGCACCGCTAACGCGTCTTTCTAATCAGCTTCAGCATCGCCAAGCAAATGACTTTACCGCAATACCTTGGCAAACCCCAGAGCAAGAAATTAAACCGGTTATTAACCGCTTAAACGACTTGTTTAAGCGTGTTGAGAGTGCCTATTTACGGGAGCGTTTTTTTGCTTCAGATGCTGCCCATGAGCTGCGAACTCCACTCAGCAGTTTAAAAATCAATGTACATAATTTACTTGCCCAAGGGGGTGATAATATTGAACTTGATGCGATGGAAAAAGGGCTCGATAAACTCAGTAACATTGTTGAGCAAATGTTGATTTTAGGGCGAACTTATCCCGAGCAATGGCAGGCGCAATTTAGCCCCATTTCAGTGCTAGAAATTAGCCAGCAAGTGGTGTCGCAACTTTATGATCGCATTGATGAAAAAGAGCACACAATCAGCATAGAAGGAGATGATTTTATCATCGACGGAGACGAATTTACGCTCGTCACTTTATTTGGCAACTTACTCAGTAACGCCATAAAATACACCCCCGCTCAGGGAGAACTGAGCATTACCCTGAAAACCGACAATAGTCGGTATATCTGGCAAATTGATGATTCAGGCCCCGGTATTGATGAAGCCCAAAAACAGCGTATTTTTAACCGTTTTTATCGGGTGGGCGGCGATAAACACCCATCAGGAGAGCAAGGGGCAGGGCTTGGTATGGCGATTGTTGAACACATTGTATCGATTTATAACGCTGATATTGCGCTTGCCGATAGTCACTTAGGTGGCTTACGTGTGAGCGTGTCCTTTATACAAGGAGACAGGAGTGAATAAATGGATTTTTGCGTTCACTATGATGTTGTGCCTGCCTTCTTGGCTCGCTTATGGCAAAGAGTACACACTCATATTAAAAGATCATTTATTTTATCCCGCCGAAATTAAAGTGCCGGCAAACAAAAAACTACGTTTACTGATCGACAATCAAGATAACACCCCAGAAGAGTTCGATAGTTTTGATCTAAACCGCGAAAAAGTACTTTACCCAGGCCGCACAAGCGTTATTTATATTGGCCCGCTAAGCCCCGGACGCTACGACTTTTTTGGTGAATTTTCGCCTAATACTGCACGCGGCACCGTGATTGCGACGGAGGATAAAAATGCTGATAACTAGTTTATTAATGAGCATAAATCAGTTGTTGCCAGTGGTAATTTTAGCCGTTTTATTAAGTTTGATTGTGCCCCTTAGCCAACGACAAGTACTGATACACAGCATGGTAGGTATTGCGGTTAGTTTACTGTTTGTTCAAGGTGCGGCGTGGGTCAGTCAGCTGTTTCAGCACCGAGGTTTAGAGTTTATTCAAATGCTACTGTGTGTGGTGATATTTGTTGCCGCGGTACTAAGCTGTCGGCACAGTAAAATGGCAGCAGCAGTGGCATTAGTAGCGACTATGGCGCTGTATTTAAGTCATTACATGATTTATTTGGTGAGCTTTTGGCACAGTAAAGACGCGGCCGAACCACTACTATTAGGAACCTTTTTAGGGGTCGGTATTTGCATTAGCTTTGGCGTGTTGTTGTTTTTTTTACTCGAGAGCATTGTCAGGCGTGCAGGATGCCAGCCATTAATAGTGTTATTGGCATTAAATGCGACGGCGAAATTACTCATATTGCTTGATTTAGCGAGTCAAATCGACGTACTCGATATAACATCAAACTATTTAGACTGGCGCGGGTTTGTGGTTGAAAACTCCGAGTTGGGTCGGGTGTTAAAAGCGTTGCTAGGCTACGAAGCAACGCCCAGTAAAACGGCGCTATGGGTTTATGCAATTGCCACAATTGTATTTTTAGTCCTCGCCCGTGTTTTAAACGTTAAACACACTAAGGAGCCTGTATGCGGTTCTTAATTATTAGCTTTAGTTGCTTGTTATTGGCAAGTATGGCGCATGTTGCGCACGCCGATGGCATGGTGGTTGATAAAGTATATCACCCCTATGTTATGCCGTTTGAGCGTGAGGTTGAATGGCGGCTCGTTTCAAGGCAAACCGACCAAGGCAACGTACTTGCTCAGCGTGCAGGATTTGGCGGAGCCATTAACGATACCATGAGCCTTGAGGGGTATGTGGTTGGCGAAAGAGACGATAATGGCGATTTCGGTTTAGCGTCTTATGAGGTTGAACTGCGCTGGCAGCTTGTTGAGCAAGGGCGGTTATGGGCTGACTGGGGCGCCTTATTCGAGCTTGAAAAACAACATACAATTGATGCTTACGAGGCCACGACAGGCTTTTTATGGGAAAAAGAATTTGGTCGTACAAGCTTAACCATGAATGCGTTTTTAGTGTACGAGTGGGGCGCAGACATAGAAAGTGAATGGGAAACCGAGTTCCGCTTACAATACCGTTATCGTTATCGCGCTGAGTTTCAGCCATCGATAGAGGTGTATTCGGGTGAAGACTTTTTTGGTGTAGGACCTGGTTTTATCGGTTTGCACCGCTTTAGCCCTAAACACCAGCTTAAATGGGAAGCCGGCTTTATAAGTGAATTAAGTCAATCGGGTAAAGACCATAGCTTTCGTTTAGCGCTTGAATTTGAATTTTAATTGTCGATAGTGTTTGACTTATCGCTTTAACTCTATATAGTGGGCGTCAGCTAGAAAGAAAGCGTGTAATTAATAAATCTTTATTTCGTTGTTGTATAAGTAATACTTGTAGTACCGTCCTGAAGTTTTTAAGTACCATCTCATTTTTTGCTACACCCGCCCACATGGGCATTTTTAATTTTTTAATATCAGGAATAATACTATGTCTAACATCGTATCAGGTACAGTTAAGTGGTTTAACGAGTCTAAAGGTTTTGGTTTCATCGAGCAAGAAAATGGCCCAGACGTGTTTGCACACTTCAGCGCTATCAAAAGCGACGGTTTCAAAACTTTAGCTGAAGGCCAACGTGTAGAGTTCACTCTTTCACAAGGTCAAAAAGGTCCTCAAGCGGATAACATCACTCCGTTATAATTTTTACTGAAAAGTAAAAGTTAAAAAGAAGCAAGCTACGGCTTGCTTTTTTAATGCCTAAAAATTGACTGGCATGATGAATATTCCTATATTTAATGCAGTAATTTTATCTGAGTGCATTAGCTATTTTAAAATATTTAATATTAGTATGCCTATGTTTTGCCCCTGTCGCGTTAGCAAAACAAACGCTCACGATCTACACTGAGCAGTTTCCGCCATATAACTTTTCTAATAAAGGGCACTTAGAAGGCATTAATCTCGAGTTTGTAAGTGCAATGTGCATTGATGCAGGCATTGAGTGTCACTTCGAACTGTTACCCTGGGCAAGATCCTACCATTTAGCACAGCAGCATCCTATGTCTGGGCTTATATCAGCTGCGCGTATTAGCGAGCGTGAAGCATTGTTTAAGTGGGTTGGGCCATTGGCATCATCGCGTAATTACTTTTACCGCTTAAAATCGAATACCCATGTTAATCCCCGTGACTTATCAGAAGTGAAAGACTACACCTTAGGTGTTGTACGAGATGGCATTTACGAAAAATTTGTCGAAAGTATTGGCTTCGAAAATAATAAAAACTTACTCAAATTCGGCCATCATTATGAGTGCATCAACCTCTTTTTCAAAAATAAACTCGACTTGATAATTGGCTCTGAGTTGTCATTTCATTACCAGCTTACGCAATATGGTTATGTTGGAAAAGAAGTGGTAAAACTTATTGAGTTGCCACTAAAGGAAACCGTGGGTAACTTTTTGGCGCTTAACAAAAACATGCCTCAAGAGTTTGTTGAGCGTTTGCAAGCGAGCTACAACAAGTTAAGTCGCCAAGGGCTACTTGATAAAAATATTGCTAAGTACGCCCCACCCAATAATTAATGTTGTTTGTTAAGCATCATTATTTCTTTATACCGTTGTGTTTTTGATACTTCATTGAATGCGGCTTTTAAGGCCATTATGTAGCGTGGGTTGGTGTGTTTATTGGCAGCTAAATAGCCATTTATGCTTAAAAAATCGATAGCATGAACAAAGGTAAAACGTGACTCATCCTGTGCCAGTTGATCGGCCATCGCAGTAAGATAGTTTTTATCATCGATAATTAAATCAACCTTACCCGAAATTAATAACTGATACGACTTTGTAATATCCGTCGTATAGACCAGAATATAGTCACGCTCGGTCAATTGCTTTGCAGCAAGATCATCACGTTGTACCGCTATTTTATAGCGTTTTGCTTGTTCGTTTGAGCTGATTTTAATGTCTTTACGGGAGGTCAGTTTAACAAATCCCATATGGTACGTCGCTACTTCACCAATCCATTCAAATTGATTTAATCGCTCAGGCGTTTTTGCAATGCTGTAAATAAAGGTATTAGGCTTTTTTTGCGCCATATTAAAGGCGCGTGCCCAAGGGTAAAGTTCAATATTTGCTTGCAAGTCAGCTTTGTCAAAAATAGCTTTCACTAACTCAGTGCTTACGCCCGTAACCTGATTATTGATGAGCGTTTGATTAGGAGGAGAGAGCTCAGTCACGACCGTGAGTGATGGTGCGGCGAATACAGACCAACTCATACATAAGAATAAAGATATAAGTAGAGAAGATTTCATTTATGTACTTAAAAAGACTTAGTAAATAAATATTAGCACATAAAAACGATAAAAGGGCCTTTCGGCCCTTGGTGAAGTATCGTTCAAGTCAGATAGACCTTTAACCCCTTAAAGTCCTATCCTATTGTTTTGCAACTACGGCTCATCTCATTAAGTTTCTAAGCTAGCGAGAGGAAAAAACCTGCAATTGCTGCGCTCATTAGGTTAGCCATAGATCCTGCTAACACTGCTCTGAGCCCTAAGCGTGCGATATCCTTTCGCCGACCAGGCGCCATACCGCCTAATCCACCTAGTAAAATTGCTATCGATGATAAGTTAGCAAACCCACATAACGCGAATGTGACAATCGCTTGTGTGTGCGCACTTAACGTATCGCGATAATTTATAAAGTCGAGGTAAGCAACGAATTCGTTAACTACAACCTTTTGACCTATAAAACTGCCTGCGATTACGGCTTCGCTCCACGGTACACCTAATAACCAGGCAACTGGGGCAAATACATAACCTAAAATTTCTTGTAGCGTTAATGTTGGGTGATCAAACCAACCACCAATACCGCCTAATAAACCATTTAGAAGTGCAATAAGCGCCACAAAAGCAAGTAACATTGCACCCACATTGAGCGCTAAATGCATCCCGTTTGCGGCACCTGACGCCGCAGCATCGATGACATTAACGGGCTTTTCTTCTTGCACGTCTAAATCGGCTAAATCTTCTTTAGGGGTCTCAGTCTCTGGCACAATCATTTTTGCCATTAAGAAACCACCCGGTGCAGCCATAAAGCTGGCCGCAATTAAGTATTTGAGCTCTACACCAATTGTCACATAACCCGCCATAACAGAACCTGCTACGGTTGCTAGGCCACCCACCATTACTGCAAACAGCTCTGACTTAGTCATACTGGCAATAAACGGTTTAACAATCAGTGGTGCCTCTGTTTGGCCAACGAAAATATTGGCGGTTGCAGAAAGCGATTCTGGACGCGAGGTTTTCAATAGTTTTTGTAAACCACCGCCAAGAATTTTAATTATCCAATCCATCACCCCTATGTGGTACAACACAGCGACCAGCGCTGAGAAGAACACAATAACGGGCAATACTTGAATCGCAAAAATAAACCCTAAGGTATCTTGCGATGCGAGTGAGCCAAATAAAAAGCTGATCCCGTCATTTGCATAGCCAATGACTGAAGAAACGGCTTTAGACATACTTGCCAGTACGTTTTTACCCACCTCAAAGAACAAGACAAAGCCACCAATTAATACTTGTAGCAAGAAGGCAATGCCGACTGTTCTTAAATTTATTGCTTTACGGTTTGTTGATGCCGCAAATGCAATGGCTAGTAGCACAACAATGCCTACTAAGCTCATAAATGTTGTCATACTGACTGTTTCCCGTTGTTATTGTTGCAGTAAATATTTTATTTTACTTTTAATTATATCAATCGCAACGCGATTCATACCGCCGCGTGTGACCACTAAATCAGCCTTGTGCTTTGATGGCTCAATAAACTGATAAAACATAGGTCGCACTGTCGCTTGATATTGTTCAACAACGGACTGTAATGTTCTGCCACGCTGCTCCATATCTCGTTGCATACGGCGCATAAGGCAGATATCTAACGGTGTATCAATGAACACCTTAATATCAAATTCTTTTCGAAGTGCCGGATCACTCAATAATAAAATACCTTCGACTATGAGCACTTTTGCAGGTGCAACACGACGTGTTTCATCACTGCGTGTATGCATTGCATAATCGTAAGTAGGTACTTCTACAGAGTTACCAGCGCGTAATTGAAGCAAGTGCTCATGTAAAAGTTCATGCTCGAAAGCATCAGGATGGTCGTAATTAGTTTGCGTTCGATGGTCGAACGGTAAATGCGACTGGTCCTTGTAATAAGCATCTTCTTCGATCACTGCGATCGCGCCCGGTTCAAGCTCACTGACTAATTCGTTATAAATTGTCTTGCTAAAAAGAGACTTGCCCGACGCAGATGCGCCAGCAATAGCTATAATTGTTCGTGTCACTAAAGTTCTCGCCCACACAGAAGGAAACATTGTTAGGTAGATCACAATAGCAAAAAAGACACGATTAATCTCTTTTGCTTCGCTTAAGGACGCAAATTTATAATGTTTCCGTTTAATGAAACAGGACTTATGTCCTGTACCAAAAATTCAAAGAGCATATAAAGTATTCACACATTGATAACGAGGTACCCATGGCAAGAGCAATCATCTTAATGGCAGATAGCCTAGGAATTGGCGCAGCACCTGACGCAGAGAAGTTTGGTGATGTAGGCGCGAATACCTTTGCTCATCTATTGAAAGCCTATGCAGACGAAACGGGTGAGCATTTAGCGTTGCCTAATTTAACGCGTTTAGGGTTAGCCGATGCATGTGAAGCTGCTGGTAAAGAGCCTTGTTTAGTCAGTGACCGTCAAGCGCCAACAGGTGCGTGGGGTTATGCTAAAGAGTTATCAAGCGGTAAAGATACACCGTCTGGCCATTGGGAAATGGCGGGCGTTCCTGTGTTATTTGATTGGGGTTATTTCCCTAATACACAGCCGTGTTTTCCGCAAGAATTTGTTGACGAGCTAATTGCTCGTTCTGGTATTCCTGGCATTTTAGGTAACTGTTATGCCTCAGGAACCACCATTTTAGAACAACTGGGTGAAGAGCATATGAAAACCGGCATGCCGATTTGCTACACCTCAGTTGATAGCGTGTTTCAAATAGCCGCGCACGAAGAATCATTTGGACTGGAGAAACTTTATCAGGTTTGCGAAATCGCACGGGCGCTGCTTGATGAAATGAACATAGGAAGAGTGATTGCGCGGCCATTTTTGGGTTCTAACCGCGATGATTTTGCCCGCACAGGTAATCGTCGTGATTATTCAGTGTTACCACCGTCGCCAACCTTGCTTGATAAATTATCGCAAGACGGCGGTGAAGTGATCAGTATTGGTAAAATTGCCGATATCTATGCACACCAAGGCATTACCCAAAAACACAAAGCCCCGGGCCTGATGAACCTACTTGAGAAAACCTCAGAAGTGATAGCATCGGCTCCGGACCATAGTTTGATTTTTACAAACCTAGTTGATTTTGATGAAAAGTACGGTCATCGCCGTAATGCAGTGGGTTATGCCACAGCGTTAAAAGAGTTTGATGATTACTTACCGACTATTTTAAATCAGCTACAGAGTGATGATGTACTTATCATTACCGCTGATCACGGTTGTGATCCAACCGCAGCGGGTACTGACCACACACGTGAATATGTGCCAGTACTTGCCTACCAACCGGGAATGACAAACACCCCGCTTGGTGAAAGAGCTAGCTTTGCAGACATAGGTCAAACCCTTGCCCAGTGGTTTAATCTGCCTGCACTTGAATACGGTGATGGCTTTAAAGATGAGCTATTAGCGAACAAAAAAGGAAACCAATAATGAGTACTCCTCATATCAGTGCCAATGTAGGCGAATTTGCAGAAACGGTATTAATGCCGGGTGATCCACTGCGCGCACAGTACATTGCTGAAAACTTTTTAGATGACGCAAAACAAGTAACAGGCGTTCGTAATATGTATGGCTTTACCGGTACCTACAAAGGTAAGCCAGTGAGTATTATGGGTTCTGGGATGGGTATTCCATCGATGTCAATTTATGCCCGTGAATTGATTGTTAGTTATGGCGTTAAAAATCTAATTCGAATTGGTACCTGTGGTGGTATTGGTAGCGATATTAAAATTCGCGACGTTATCTTTGCACAAGGTGCAAGCACTGACTCAAACGTAAACCGTGCACGTGTGCGTGGTTACGATTTTGCCGCTATTGCTGATTTTGGTTTACTACTTAATGGCGTAAACGCTGCGAAAGAGCTAGGTATCGAAGCAAAAGTAGGTAATGTATTCACAACAGATACATTCTACCAAGCAGATAACACATTCTATCAAGAGCTCGACAAACTAGGCGTACTCGCCGTTGATATGGAAACAGCAGGCATGTACGGCGTAGCAGCCGAGTATGGCGCAAAAGCTATGGCACTATTTACCGTAAGTGATCACGTGATCACCGGAGAAGCAACGCCGAGTGAAGAGCGTCAAAGCACCTTTAACGAAATGGTTAAAATTGCTTTAGAATCAATTTAATTACATTAAAAAAGTTCCTTGGTAACGTATTCACTGAAATTTGGAGACACGCCCAAAGTGAAGTGAGACTAACCTCAAAGCCGCATTTATGCGGCTTTTTTTATGCGTGTGTAATGTATTAATTTAAAAGGGATAGCCAGCAAATAATCAACAAAAACTAGTCAGCTGCGAAACGGTCGCAGCGAGTTTACCTAGCCTATTAACGTGTATTATCTTTTTCGTATCGCGTATTTTAAAACTTCTTACTATGCCCATTGACACCACTACCAATTCTTGCCACCTTTAATAAAGGAACATAACTCGAGGATGCGTATGTCTAATTGGATTGAAGCGAAGGTTAAAGACGTAAAATGGTGGACCGACTCGCTATTTAGCCTAATAGTGAATGCAGATGTCGAGCCATTTACAGCGGGCCAGTTTACTAAATTAGCGATGCAAGTGGGTGATAAACGGGTAGCACGCGCTTATTCGTATGTGAATGCACCAGACAACCCTGATCTTGAGTTTTATTTAATAAATGTTGAAGACGGTCAACTGTCTCAGCAGTTAGCGCAATTAAAACCGGGGGATTCGGTGACCATTGAACGCCGCGCTACGGGCTTTTTTACACTGGACGAAGTACCGAGTAGCGAGCAACTGTATATGCTTAGTACGGGCACCGCGCTTGGGCCATTTATTTCAATTTTAGAGCAAGGCGATGTGTGGCAAAAGTTTGAGCACGTGCATTTAGTGCATGGTGTGCGTTTAAACGAAGACCTAAGCTATCAACAGCGTATTGCCGCTTTGCAAAAGCAAAACCCTAATCTTCACTATTCGCCCGTAGTCAGCAGAGAGTCAGCATCAGTCGGGTTTAATGGCCGGATCACTGACGTTATAAAAGATCATCGTTTATTTGAGGTCACTGGCAAACACGTTAATCCAGACACGGCTCAATTTATGATTTGCGGTAACCCCGAAATGGTAAAAGACACCACGGCAATTTTGTTAGAGCTTGGCTTTAGTCGCAACCGTCGCCGCGAGCCTGGGCAGATAACCGTTGAGCAGTATTGGTAAAAGACTATGCCTAACAGCGAGAATTTGCTACTTTAGCGCCTCAAATCAGGAATGATGCATTTAGGAAAAGTATGAAACCGTTATTTTTTGCAATTAGTTTATTATTCACATGGCAGTCTATTGCAAGTGACGAAACTGCCCAAAAAGCCGAGCCACAAACAAAAGCTGAACAAGAAACGAAAAGCGAGCAAAAAACAGAAAAATCAGTGCCAGCCTTAGAATTTATTGAAGGCAACACAACAGCAACCCACACAGACACCCGCGCCTTAAAGACAGACCAACAAACGACAACAGAGCAAGCCGTTAATAACCCGCAAGAGCCTGTAACAACAGAAACAGCGCAACCTAAAGTCGTTGCTGAAGAACAAAAAGCAGCAGCTCAGGTTGATGACAGCAAAGTGCTTGGTACACAAACGCCAGTACCAGCAGAAAAACCAAAAACAGCACAAGCAAAGCAAGAAGCTGTCGCAGAGGCCGAAAAAGCAGTTAACCAAGCTAAAGAAGCGTTAACGGCTAAACAGCAAGAGAAAGCGCGTCAATCTCGCGAGTCTATGGCGGTTATTGAGCAAGTGATAGCGGCTTATAATGCGCGTAATATTGAAGCATTTATTAAAATGTACGATGAGAATGTTGAGTTTTATGCGTTTCCTAATGAGTTAATGTTCACAGGCAAGGAAAAACTGATTGCGCGTTACGGCATTATGTTTAAAAAATTGAAGTGTATTAAGTCATCGCCTATAAAACGCATTGTGCTTGGCAACATTGTTATTGATCACGAGTTATCAGAAACTTGCTCACAAGACCCCAATGTAGTGGATAAACGTTCTGAGTTTGTGACCAGTTACCAAATTGAGAATGGCAAAATAACCAAGGTGTTATTCTTCCGTTAAGTAAAAAAGAGCAGCTGAGCTGCTCTTTTTTGTTGAATGGTAGGCGTAAAATTTATTTAGTATAAAAGTGAACCTCGTTGCTCGAACCTCGCTGCTCGAACCTCGCTACTCGAACCTCGAACCTCGCTACTCGAACCTCGTTGCTCGAACCTCGAACCTGCTTAAGCCGTTTCATTTAATAACGAATTAAAGCTTTCGTTATCGTGTAAGCTTGCAAATGCACTTTCGTGTAATAACTCATTACGCAAGTTTGGCGAGTACTCAAGGGCCATACGAATATCAGCCATCGCATCAGCATGTTTGTGTAACAGCGCGTAAGCACAGGCACGTTGCCAATAGGCATACCCATAATCACTGTCCATTTCGAGTGCTTGATTACACAATTCAATCGCTTCACCTGTTTGATTAATTTCTAATAGTGCATCGGCTTTATACGCGATTGCTTCTACATCTTCAGGTTTACGTTTTAAAATCTCATCAAAAATTTCAATCTTGTTAGCTACATCACTTTCTAAATTCGCACGCATCCACAAAGAGTGTACTTCGTTGGTGATCGAGATTTTTTTCTGGTTCGTTAAAATTTCTTCAGAGCGCTCTCGTAGCTTTTCTTCTAGTACTTTTAAGCGTTCTTCGTATTCTTTAGTAATTGCACTCACTCGCGTATTTACAATGTCTTCTACTTTATTTTTTACATCACGTAATGAGTTCCAACCAACTAAAACTAAAATAGATGCCGTAATAGTAATAATGAAAAACACATTGTTAATGGTGTCGGTGGTATAAGTTAATGCACGGTCGGCAGTATCTAACTGGGTATGAGTAACTTGTTTTGTTACATCTTCACGCAGCTTTTGTTGATCTTGGCGTACCGCTTTAAGCTCATCAAGAATATAGCGCTCTAACAAAGGCTTATACATAGGCTCTTGCAGTTTATCGAGTGCCTGTTGTTGCTCTGCTTCGGTTAAGGCAGGGCTGTTTTCTTGTGCTGTTTGAGCCTTGGCAAAGTGACTAAAGCTCATTAAAAAGGTGAATAAAATTAAGGTATAACGCATGACATATTCATTGTTTAGTGAATTCTAAAGTAACTTTAACATGCGAGGCCTGTGTGGACTAGGCAAAAAAAAACCAGCTCAAAATAGAGCTGGTCAAACTGCTTAAACAACATAACGTTGTAGGGGGTATCAACAGGAGTTAGGTACAATATAGCCACTTTAATCTGAACAACTACTTAATACTAAAAGAGTTTCTAAAAAGTAATTTTTGATATCTCAGATTTTCTATGTTCGTCTAGACTTAAGGTGTCCTGCAACTAAAAGGTGAGTGTAATGCGCCAACAACTAGTCCAACTGCTTTACGGCGTATCAATGTCTTCGGATCTTGATAGTGGTAATGTTGAATTAGCTGAACGCTTAATTCTAAATGCTGTACTTGATGGCCTTGAAATTGGTCGGGCAGGAATATGGTTACTAAATAAAGAAAACACCGCGATTGAATGTCGTTTGCTACTCGACAGAGAAAACGGCAAAGAGATCCAAATGATCGTATTGCCTCGTGATGCTTATCCTGCTTATTTTAAAGCCCTCGATACCCAGCGCACGATTACCGCTGTTGATGCTCACACAGACCCTGCAACATCGGAATTTAGCGAAAGTTACCTTGCTCCCCTCAATATTGGTGCGATGCTTGACGCTCCCATTCGTTATAAAGGCAAAATGATAGGTATTTTTTGCTGTGAACACATTGGCGGACAACGCCAATGGACAGAAGATGAGTGTTCATTTATCGGGGCATTAGCCGATTTATATGGGCGTGCGCTATCGGCGCAAGAAAATGAACGCATCAACGCTGAACTAGAGCGCTCAAATCAACTATTAGAGCAACGGGTTGCAGAACGAACTCGTACACTCGAAAAAACCTTAACAGAGCTTACAGACACCCAAGAAAAACTCATAGAATCCGAAAAAATGGCATCGCTAGGTAATCTTGTTGCCGGCATTGCGCATGAGGTTAATACGCCTATCGGCATCGCCGTCACAGCAAATAGCTCTGCAAAAGATAAACTCACCGAACTCGATAAGCTTGTCCAGTCAAACACCTTAACAAAGGCTGCGCTTATTGATGGTATGAACCATTTAAATGAATGCTTTAAAATATCTTTCACTAACCTTGAGCGCGCTGCAAAGCTGATTAGTGACTTTAAACAGACCGCCGTTGATCAGTCTTCACTTAACTTACTTGAAACAAACATTAAGCATTACCTCGAAAACATAGTGCACAGTTTAATGCCGCTGACCCGCGGTCATAACGTTACAGTGACCATAAAGTGCGACGATGATCTTAATCTGATCACCGTGCCCGGGGCTTTAAGTCAAATAATATTAAACTTGGTGAATAATAGTTGTGTGCATGGGTTTACGGGCCGTCAGCAAAATCACATTGATATAGTAGTGACCGTTAACCACGAAAACGACACATACACACTGTGCTATAAAGATAACGGTCACGGCATGAGCGCAGAGGTAATACATAAAGTGTTTGAACCCTTTTTCACCACCAAACGTGGTACAGGAGGCAGTGGGCTTGGTATGTCAATTGTTTATAACCTTGCAACCCAAGCATTGCAAGGCGAGGTGAGTATAGCGAGCGAGCTAGACCAAGGTGTTGCTGTAACCTTTAAATTACCGATGAAAATAGCCTAACTAACTAAAAAATAGACTAAATGGAGTGAAAATAATCTGGTGACAGGGTAATAAAATTAAAATTTAATCAGTGTGTTTACCAAGACACGACACATCATCGCAGCGGTTGTCTTTACAAAATTGTTTGATACGTCTTTTTGAATATAAATAATTAATACTGAATGGCGTAACAATAAGCACGAGCCAAAATAGCAATGGGCTTCTAAAAGCCAGTCCAGCGATAGAGGCAGCGATGATCCCCGTTAATACCCATAGTGGCAAATTGGCGATGAAAAAGTTAATACTTAATTGTTTAGCAACATCAGGATTAATGGTTTTCATATGGGACTCACTGTTAATTAATACCCTTATAAAATGGTCGACTTTCGCTGTTAACACAAATCAGATTTTTCTATCAGAGCAATCGATTTAAAGTCGCGTTTGGGGTCTGGCATTATTTTCATACAACTCCTATAGTTCTAAATAACGGGAACTTCTAACTGATTAGTGATTCATAACTAACAGAAAATCCCTTTTATGGCGAAACTGCATTTAATTGAGATTTAAAATATTTCGTCACATTTTAGCTTATAAGGAGCAAAAAATGAGTAATGGAAAAACGGGTCAATGCCCGGTAATGCATGGTAGTAACACGGTCACCGCTCAATCAAACACAAATTGGTGGCCTAACGCGCTAAACTTCGACATTCTTCATCAACACGACAGCAAAACAAGCCCATACGGCAAAGACTTTAATTATGCCGAAGCATTTAAATCTCTCGACCTTGAAGCTGTAAAAACCGATTTAAAAAACCTCATGACCGAAAGCCAACCGTGGTGGCCAGCTGATTGGGGCCATTATGGTGGCTTAATGATCCGCATGGCATGGCACTCTGCTGGTTCGTATCGTTTAGAAGATGGTCGTGGTGGCGGTGGCACAGGTAACCAACGTTTTGCACCTTTAAATTCGTGGCCCGATAACGCCAACCTAGACAAAGCACGCCGCTTACTTTGGCCTATTAAGAAAAAATACGGTAACAAATTATCTTGGGCCGATTTAATGATTCTAGCTGGTAACATGGCGTACGAATCAATGGGCTTAAAAACCTTTGGTTTTGCGGGCGGCCGCGAAGATATTTGGCATCCAGAGAAAGACATCTACTGGGGAGCCGAAAAAGAATGGCTCGCTCCGAGTGATGAACGTTACAGCAATGTAGAAAAACCAAACACCATGGAAAACCCATTGGCTGCGGTACAAATGGGCTTAATTTACGTAAACCCAGAGGGTGTAAACGGTAACCCCGATCCACTTAAAACGGCAGAGCAAGTGCGCGAAACATTCGCTCGTATGGCAATGAACGACGAAGAAACCGCAGCGCTTACCGTCGGTGGTCACACGGTGGGTAAAACGCATGGTAATGGCAGCGAAGCAAATGTAGGCCCAGAGCCAGAAGCCGCTGATGTATATGAACAAGGCTTAGGGTGGAACAACCATACCTCGCGTGGCATTGGCCGCGATACCATGACATCGGGTATCGAAGGCGCATGGACAACGCACCCAACTAAGTGGGATAACGGGTATTGTTATTTACTACTTAACTACGACTGGGAACTTAAAAAGAGCCCAGCAGGTGCGTGGCAGTGGGAACCTATTAACATTAAAGAAGAAGACAAACCGGTTGATGTTGAAGATCCCTCTATTCGTTTAAACCCAATTATGACCGACGCCGATATGGCGATGAAAATGGACCCAACGTATCGCAAGATCATCGAGCGTTTTAACGACGACTTTGAATACTTCAGCGATGTGTTTGCGCGTGCATGGTTTAAGTTAACGCACCGTGATTTAGGACCAAAGTCTCGTTATTTAGGGGCCGATGTACCGAATGAAGATCTGATCTGGCAAGATCCGATCCCAGCGGTCGATTACACGCTAACAGACAGCGAAATTAGCGAGCTTAAAACCAAGTTACTGAATTGTGGCGTAAGCCAAGCCGATCTTATTACTACCGCGTGGGATAGTGCCCGCACCTACCGTTGTTCAGATCACCGAGGTGGCGCAAACGGAGCACGTATTCGCCTAGCACCGCAAAAAGATTGGCAAGGCAACGAGCCAAAACGTTTAGCCAACGTACTTAGCGCGCTCGAGTCGGTTCAAGCAGATTTAAGCAAGCCAGTAAGCCTTGCCGATTTAATCGTGCTAGGTGGCAGTGCAGCAATAGAACAAGCAGCAAAAGCTGCAGGGGTCGATGTAACCGTACCATTTGCACCAGGACGAGGTGATGCAACTGACGACATGACCGACGCCGAGTCGTTCGACGTGCTTGAGCCAATACACGATGGTTTCCGTAACTGGCTTAAAGAAGAGTATGCAGTATCAGCAGAAGAGCTCATGTTAGAGCGCACGCAATTAATGGGCTTAACGGCACCAGAAATGACAGCACTTGTGGGTGGTATGCGTGTACTTGGCACTAATTATGATGGGACTTTGCACGGTGTATTCACCGATAACGTAGGCACACTCAGCACCGACTTTTTCGTAAACCTAACCGACATGGCCTTCACGTGGAAACCAATAGGCAAAGGTTATTACGACATAGTTGAGCGCAGCACAGGCGTTACTAAATGGACTGCAACACGGGTTGATTTAGTGTTTGGTTCAAACTCAATCTTACGCGCATACGCCGAGTTTTATGCACAAGACGATAACAAAGCACGTTTTGTACACGACTTTGTCGACGCATGGGTGAAAGTAATGAACGCTGACCGTTTTGATCTTTAATTTAAGTTTGTCTCGTCCTAAAATACGTTGACGGTTTTAATTGAAGGCCAGTAGCTTTTGCTCCTGGTCTTTTTTATGCACTTGGTTTGGGGTTTCCATGCCTAAACTCAAATGCGGCCTCATTTCATTGTATATTACTATTGATTCTTCGACGAGTTCACGTAGCTCTTTCAGATTTTGGCATTTATAGAGTAAGAATTCTTGCTTCAATATGCCATTAATGCGCTCCGCCAATGCATTTTGATAGCAATCATAGCCATCGGTCATCGATGGAGTAATGCCATTTTCATTAAGCTTTACTTGATA